>CAIZXK010000429.1 GCA_903936865.1 uncultured Bacteroidales bacterium
CCAGCTGATGATGATTGTGTGCTATTTCTCTGGGCTATACAAGCTTCTTTACCATATGCTTATGAGATTTTAAAAAAATGGGGATTTCATTACAAAGCAACATTAGTTTGGAACAAAGAGACAATGGGTCTTGGTAAAGCTATTCGGTTTCAGATCGAGTTTTGCTTGATGGGTTTCAAGGGTTCTCCAATTGTAAATAGTGGAAGCGAAACTGATTTCATTAGCGAAAAAAGGCGGGAACATTCAAGGAAACCAGAAGCTTTTTACCAATTTGTTGATAGATATGTAGTTGGCAAAAAATTGGATTATTTTGCTAGGGAAATACGTCCAGGATGGGATACTTATGGAGTTGAAAGTGACAAGTTTTCGTATACAGAAAAATCGATTGTAGGTTAATTATTTGGATTATTAATATTTTCATAATTATACATCGTTTTATTTAACTTCTATCTTAATAAATATTTTACTTTCTTCCCCTAAAAAAGCTTTTAAACCTCTGGTAGTCATAGCTAAATTTATATCTGTATTCGTTTGATTTGGAGTATATTTTAGCAATCCTTTTTGAAAAAATACAGATTGTTCATTCAAAATGCGATTTTTAAAGGAACTTTTCCTTCTTTCGGAATCAAATACATAAGCTAATAAATCACTCAATGTAATTTCTTTGTAATCAATTGTGGCATGACATACCATATATGCTACTATTTCTTCATCGATGGTAAGCATATACTTATTTGCAGCTTTAACCGCACTACAATCAGTATTATTGTCTTTTAGTTTATTGATACTCCTTAGTAAGAAATTATATGATGCTTCATTATGAAATCTTCCCAGTACTTCTTGATTAATTTCATATAAAAAATCAATAGAATTCAATCCAGTATTAGATTTTTGATGAATAAATTTATTCCCAATTAAACTATGCATTAATTCATCGTGAACGAGATAATGAATATCAAACTCTGAGCTTGAATTTAATATCATTTGCTTTTTAAATGCTTTTACGATGTATTCCTTTTCAATTAATATTTCTAAATCCTTTGTTTTGGATAGAAGATAAAAAGGACTACAACCTATATATTCGCTGATTGAACCAATCTGGGCATCTTTGGAACTTAAGTTTAAATTGAGAATGACGGATAAAATAGCAGCTTGTTCTATACTGCAATCAAGGAATTTGCATAATTCGGTGGTTTCATCTTTAATGCTTTCAAAAAAATCTTTTGTGAATTTTGATTTCTGAGATTCTTTTGAAAGACACTCAAGTAATTTTAATGCGTTAAAATCTGTTTCCAACATTTACTTTAATTTAAAAGGCTTTACTAATTTTTGTATGATAACAATTAGTCGATTATTTATTTAAGATAATTTCAAGGAAGTAAAAATAATTATAGATTTACTCTATTAATTGAATATGTAATCAAAGCAAAAAGAAGTAATAATATACCAAATGTAATTAAATATACTGGAACAGAAAACATTATATATGAAAATACAATATTGCTTATCAAGCCAATAATAAAAAAGATAAAAGATACTACTTTAATATTGGTAGTCGTTCGTATTTGTCTAAACCTAACACCTATTGTCATTACTAATGTAATTGTAAGAAAAACAAAACTGCCTACACTAAACAAAATTTTATTTTCACTATTCTGAAAACTATAAAATCCATAGGCAATAAGTATACTTACAGCTAATGCAATAATTGTTTGTACAATATTTATTCTCATAATCTTATGGATTTTGTTGAAATGGAGGAGGAGTTAAAGCTACTAATCGTAATATTTCAGGTAATTTTTCAGCTAATTCCCATTTAGATAAACCTGGTTTCCAAATGTATGTTTCTTTATTGATTTTTTTTTCTGCAATTAATCGTGATAATTCCTGTTCAGAAAATGGGCCAGCCTGATTACCATCAATAATTACATAATAGAGTTGTGGAGAAACGTGCTGCATTGGATTCATAGTACCAGGAATATGCATATTGGTTATTGAGTCATTCATGGTTTTTACCATTTGTTGAGCAACAGCTATACCCATTCCGAACTCAACTAATCTGTTTATTGAGAAAAAACTTTCTTCGTTCATTTTTTATTTTTTTAAAGTTTATACTTGTGGTGGTGGTGGTGGAACAGATACAAATAATGATATTAGTTCCTGAACATTTGCTGCTAATTCCCAACCAACCATACCTTGTTTCCAAACATAAGTATTTGTAAGTAATTGTCCACTTTGAACCATTTGTTGTAACTGTTGCCAATTAAATGGTCCAGAAGTTTGACCATTTATTGATATATTATATTGAATTTGAGGTGGTGGTGGTGGTGTGTTTTGTTGTTGGTTCATGTTTTGTCCTACTTGGTTCATCATGTTTGCCATTTGTCCACCCATAGCACCACCCATCATCATTCCTGTCATCATTCCTGCTGGATTCATACCCCCACTTCCTTCTTCACCAGTACCCATGTTCATATTTCCCATGTTACCAAGACTTTCAGCCCCAGCTTTAAGTACTACCGTCTGTTGATTAAGTGCATGTGCACCTATAAAATTAGTTTCTGATTGAAGCTTTTGTGCCCGTTGGGCTTCTTCTCTTTGGATAAGCAATGATTCTTCCATGTTTTTAGCATTTATTTCCTGCATTTCCAATAAATTTTTCAGACTTACATCCGTTTGAGTAACTGTTGTTTTCATTGTTTGTTCTGCAGTTACTATCCTTAATTCATTATAGCCTTCACTTTCTTTATCTACCTCAATTACAGCTAAATCAAAACCTTTCAAATTAACACCAAAATCGTTTTCTAACCTTGGTTTTAGATATGAAGCAATAAGATCATTAATGAAAAGTATTTTTTTCTCCATTTGAAGCACAGGAATTTTATGTTCATCTGGAATATTTGTAATTACACCTTTAACATATTTGCTTACAGCATCTTTTATTTGTTTATTTAAATCTTCTAATTCAAAATTAATTAAGCGGTTGAGTTTAATAAAACCCTTATAATCGGTAATATTAAAAGTAATTGTTCCTCTTGCAGCCATTGGAACTGCAAAATCTAAAAAACGTGGATCAAAAACATCGAAATAAGGTATGCCAAATTTAATCTGAATATTACCTGACAAATTAATAAAATAAATTTCAGCCTGAAATGGAGAAGCCCCACCATAAGCAAGTCCAACAATAGATGTTAATATTGGAAAGTTTGCTGTTTTTATTGTTTGATCAAATGGGCCAATTATAAAATCATATAACGTAGCATCTTTTTGTTGGTAAGCAAATACAGCAAGTTCACCGTCTTTTACCCTAAGATTGCTTCCATAGCGGATTGCATTTTCCTTTTTAGATGAATTAGCGCTACCCAATGGACTCCATTTCCAAACAAGATATTCTTTTTCATCACAGCGGATTACATCCATAAATCCACCTTCTGATTTGTTACTAAATATTCCCATAATTAAATTTCTAGTTTTTCTTCAATTTTTTTTAATAATCTCTCTGCATCATTTTTTTCTAAAAGTAGTTGAGCATTGTTCAAATTCTTTGAGTTACCATCGTTTTGACTTTCAATTTGTTTTAATCTATTTAATATTAATTCCAAAAGGAATTTCAATTCTTTAATTTCAAGTTTAATATTTTCCATTTTTTAGTTATTTAAATTTGTTTATTTAATTACTTTTTTTGATTAATTTTCTCTCTATTTAATATTTCAATTAGTTTATCCCTCTTTTCATCCCATGATTTTGATAGTTCCTTTATATTGTCGGAATATCCATCATTAAATTCCCATTTTAGCTGTGCACTTAAAATTAAAGCCGTCTGATAATCTTTAATTGAAATAGATTGATTGATTTGATTCATAATTATTTCAAGCCTTTCTTTTTCTCTTTTTATTCCTTTTTCATGATTGCTACTACCTTTCATTAATGTAGATGTTAAAAAAGAAAATGATAAAATAAGAAATAGTAATACAAATATAGAATTTTTCTTATTTTTATCTAATTGTTTGTAATAACTAAGAATATTTACTTTTGTGCCAACTTCAAAATATTTAAGCTCGCTAAGCATAATGTTATCATTGCGATATGAAACTTTAACTCTTTCAATTATTTCAGTAAACTTTGTTTTCCAATCATAAAAGTTTGGGTCATGTGAACCCGTATTAAGTATTTTGGGCTTTATGAAATGAAGTAATTCCAATAGTTCCTCACGAGAATTTGGAATTGGAAAATCTCGAATAACAGAAGCTCTCTTTTTACAAATGATTTCATCTATCTGTTCTTGATTTTGTCGTTCATCATTAATCAATTTATTAATATAACTTTTCTCTAATTTTATAGTATTACGTTCTTTTTCTATATTTTCTAATTTTTCAAAAAGAACTTTAATAGTTTTACTTGCTTCAAGTCCTGTAAACTCATGTCCACAATCCAAACATTTACTAGTAAAAGAAAGTATTTCTGCACCACATGCAGGACATGTTTTTATGTTTCCATGTTTTTCTTTTGTTGGTTTATTTGCTTGATTCTTCATTTGATGAAGCTTCCCATCTAAATACATTTCGGCTTCATCTTCATCAACACCAAGTTGTGATGCTTTTTTAAGTATCACATTTCTTTCCTTTTCAGTGATTTGCACATCTGCAATTGCAAGATCAATTAATTTTTCAATATCTGGATGCATATATTTTCAATGTTAATAATAATTCTTAATAAATCTATTCCACTTTTAATGTTATAATAGAAAAAAATAATATTAATTTTTATTTACATTCCATTCATATTTACAATCACCACATGTATATTTAATATATGTTGCCTTGATAACTGCAATGCCAGCTATAACTAATAATAATCCAATAAGAAAAATTATTATACCAAAGAAAATACCCCAAAAGAAAAACATTGTTTCCCCATCAGGTAAAACCATAATTCCTCTACCACCAAAGATAAAAAACCCAATAATCATTATAATAATTCCCCAAAAAATATAACTACTTGAACTTGATTTTGAGACATTAAAACTATTACAGTTACTACATTGTATTTGTGACATATTTATTCCTCCTTTTTAATTAATTTAAAAGTTACTAATAATTCATCTTTCATTAATAATGTAATATTATTTTCATAATCAATAATGTACTCTTTATTGTACTTTGTTAAAACATCTTCAATGTCAATATCGTTAATTGAAATAGCATTTTGATTAAAATCTAAATTTACTCTTTTTGTAACATAAAGTATTTTTCCCATTTTTTATATTATTGTGTTCTTACTCTTTTGGCTTTTCAGAATTCGCCTCGTTTGTTAAAGTGGGTTCTGAACTCCACTTCTTTGGTTTATGTTAGTTACAAACTATTTTTTTATGACATAAACATAATAAAAAAGGGCGTGAACCTTCGCTTTGAATTTCAACTTCTGAAAGGTACGACCAAGCACCCGAGATCAATTGAAATAAGCAAAAGGAACACACCCATACGGATGCGTTCACCTAAGCTACTTCTCTGATCTCTGTTTAAAATTGGTCGTTTTATCAAAAGAGAAATACTTTTAGCAACGCTATTTTTTATTATGTTATTTTCTACATAGTTATATTATTTATTATACGTTAATTATATTAAATACAATACACAATCAAAAGCCATTCGCATTTATTTGCTTTTAGAAAGAAAAAGTTATGAATTCTGACATGTACGTATTGTTTGCATATAAAATTTATTTGATAGGACAAATTTATAAAATAAAATGAGAGCAAAAGTTAATTTTAACAAAATAATTTAAAAATAATTTATATCTCATATAATGAGATAAATACAAATTAATTTTACTTCAATAAATTGGATTATTAATGCAAATCAAGATTTGAAATAATACATTAGAGCATTATAATAAACATAAGATTATTAATAAATTATGGCAAATTATCAATAAACAAACCTTAGAAATCATCATTTTAGACAAAAAAGTACCACCTTTAATATCTAACATATGATTTCTAAGGCAATAAAATTAATAGAAATTTACTTTATGTGACTAAAATGTTTGAAAAAGAATTAAAATATTGTTGTGCGATATGATACTCCCCAATGTTTGGACAATTTAAGCAGCATCATTTATGTAAAGTATTCCCCATCCAATGTTCGGATATAATAAGCAGCAGGTTTATATATTATTGTTGAAATTCCTTTCGATTAAAATTTAAAATATTTTTGTTTTATTTTCTTACTAAACTGCCATGAGAACCAATTAATAATTCCAATCCGCATGGCTTACAGGTAATTTGTTTAATTCTGATTTGATTTGTTTCCATTTAGGAAGGTAAGTATTCATATAATTCAGGAATATATCGTTATGATGTCGTTCCAGTAAATGCAACATTTCATGGACGATGATATATTCTAAACAATAGATGGGTTTCTTTGCCAGTTCAAGGTTTAACCATATTTTTCTTTTTTCGATATTACAACTACCCCATTTGGTTTTCATCAGCTTTACCTGCCAGTCATCTATTTCCAGACCTAACTTTGTTTCCCATGTTTTAATAATTTCTGGGATTTGTTTTTTAAGTTCTGTACGATACCACTCATTCATGATTTCATTTCGTTTGGCAATAGTAGTTTCTGGTCTAATATATAGGTCAATATAGGTTTTACTTTTTATTTCAACGAAAGGTGGAGCATCGTGTTCTGTTACCCGTAATAAATATCTTCTACCTTGAAAATAATGACTTTCCCTTTGAATATAGGATCTTGCTGATTGACGGTCTTGTTGTTTGAAATTACGTTGGTTTCTTTTAATCCATGCAAGTTTTGAAATGGCAAAAAGTTTTACTGCATCATCATCAATATTTAAAGGTGCTGCAATACGAATTCTGCCTGTAGGTGGATATACAGCCAGGTGCATATTTTTTATGTTTTTACGCACAACATCGATTGTAAAATCACTTATTTCAATCTGATGCATATTAGTAATCTTTTTGGTTGGCTACCAGTTCAAAAATTCGGTTTACTTCATTTTCATCAGTAATATCATGGTCTTTTAATACCTGTCTTATCGTAATTTCAACTTTTCGTCTTTTTATTTGTGTGCTTCGCCAGTCATCATCCTTGGTATATCTTATTTGTTCATCCATTACAAGGGATAATTCTTCATTTTCTTCAAGGTTATCATACAAAGTTTGTTTGGTTTTTGTATTAATATCTTTAGGATAGGTTTTTGGCGGATCTGGATGAATGTTTTTAGCTAAAGCTTCATACTTTTTCAATAATTCTTCATAACTAATAGCCCCTAATTTTCTTAATCTTATCAGTTCCAACAGCAATACACTCATCTTTTCATAATATGCAGGATTAACAGGCATTTCCTGAATAATGGTTTTTCGCATATTGTTTTCAATGGTTTCACTCATTGCACTTCGGTTGCTTTTGATGTTGTGCGGCAATTTATCTGTTGCTTCTTCAATACCATTTTCAACTATCAATTCCAACAGTGTAGCTTCACCTAAGTTGGATAAAACCCGACTTGGGTCTGCTGTTAAATACATATCCAGCATCTGACGCATATCAGGTTCATATTTCTTTAAATCAATATAGTCGGAACTATAATGTTTTATACTGTTGCGTAATTCAGCATAGTAGTTTACTTTTTCTTTAATCTTATCAGCTTCAACTGGTGTATAGCCAGCTTCTATTATGTCTGATGCAATATTATTGTAAGCTCTGATAAGTGATACGACTAATTTGTACAATGTTAACCGCTTTTCTTCATGTTCTTTTAAATCATCTTTATTAGCTGGGTCACCACAGAAATAATGATAAAATTGTTCTAATTGCTTTGGTATTGGTACATCTAAACATAATTGATACAATGCTTCTATGGCATCTTCCAGTTGTTC
>CAIZXK010000430.1 GCA_903936865.1 uncultured Bacteroidales bacterium
CCATCACCCAATTTACCAATATACATCCCGGGACGTAACCTGATATGTTCATTCCACTCTAACGACCTGATACTTTCATCATTATACTCAGCTACCATATTTAGTATTTTTATGCAAATTTATTAAAAGAGTCGCTAAGTTACACTGAAATTTCAATTATTTATCAACTATAATGTGTTTAAAACGATTACTCCCTAGTTAACTTCATTAAAACCAAAAATATAATTATTTAATTTTCAAAGATTTTACTGCAGATAAATGATATCTTGAAAAAAAAAGGAAAGAATTCATTAATGCATAAAAAACAACACCTGCTTGGTTTTCAAACATAGATTCAACTAAAATATTAAATGCAAACAAAAAAAGAAACATAAGATATAAATAATAATGATGTTTTATTGAAAAAATAATTGGCAATAAAAAGCATAATAAGAATACAATTATACCAGGTAATCCAAGAGCTATAAAGGTTTGTAAATATTGATTATGTGCATTTAATTTTTTCTTATAAGCAAAATCAATTTCATTTCGTTTATATTCATTTAAAAGAACATCTTTAACATCTCCCGTACCAACTCCAAATAATAGATTTTGCTTTATTATATTTACTGAAATTCCCCAAATAATAATTCTGTCAGCATTACTTTCTCCATCAGATTTTATTGCATTGCTATTATTCTTAATAGCATATGAAGCAACAGTAAATCTATCTTTAACAAATGGCAATACTTTCAGTAATAAAATAGTTCCAAAAATTAATACAACTAAAGTCAACAATCCTATTTTGTACTTTTTTTGTGAGAAAATATTGAACAAAATGTAAAATAAATATATGAATATTAAACTAATAATACCAGCTTTAGAACTTAATAAAAAAATTATTATTGAAAAAAAAATCTGTAAAACTATAGATATATATTTTTGCATATTAAATAATATGACTCCAGAAGATGATGCAAAGAGCAAAATTATTACAGCAAAGTTCAAATACATTGACAAATACGAAGGATGAAAAAATTTGCTAAGTGAGCTATAAAAAAACACATTATAAGAGTGATAGATAATAAAAAAATTATAAAAAGCAATAGCTAAGCAAATAATCACATTTACCGATACACCTAACAAATAAGCAAGAAAACATTTTTTTATAAATTCTTTAGAAAAATAAACATTATCTATTAGAAAAAAAACAATCGGTAATAAAAAAATTGACAATTTAACCTCTAAATCAAAAAATGCGTATTCTGTATTTGATGTGTTTACAAGCCCAAGAATATACAATATATATATAAACGAAAACAAAACGATATAAGCACTACTTCGACTTATCTTAAGCTCATTATATTTTGATTTATAATCTGCTATAATAAAAGTATTTGTTATAAATAATATTAATAACCAAACAGTTATATGCTTAAATAATGGTATAAAGAAAAACAAAAGTATAATGAAAAAAAAATTCATTAATTCTATTTTCTTTTTTAATGCTGACATATTTTTAACTTTGAACATTTAAAAAACTTTAAGTTTAATTTTGAAACATTATATCAATTTATTAAATTATTGATTCTGATTTCAATAATAAATTTATTCTTACAATTTAATATGCATTTTTTGTGGATAAAAATCTTTATTTCTGTATATTATGATAGTTTGATTTGCATTAATTGGATTTAATCGATAAAGCAAATTATCTATAAATCCTGGATTAATTGTAGTTTCATATTCAATATTAGGAAAATAATTTCTAACTTTCAAAACTCGATTTTCAAGATTTTTAGTTTCTTCAAATATAAAAAATCTGGGTAGTAAATCTTTATTATCTGGGTCGTTTACTAATTTCTTTAATGAATCAAGTGGATAACTTTTACTAATATCAAATGTATGTATCCATTGTCCTAAATAAAACTCAGCTACTAATTTAGTATCGTAAGCATTTGTATTTTCTGTTAAAATATATTTTATATCTTTATAATGTGACAAATAGATCATTGATTCAACTCTTGATTTCTTTGAATAATGTGTTGATATAAAAAGCATTAAAATAAAGTTTAAAATCCAAAAAAAATACCAGCAAACTTGTAAAATTTTTTTTCTATTATACCAAAATTTTGAATTACTTATTATTATATTCCACCCCAAAATACCAGTTATTATAAAAAAAGGTACAATAGTAAGAATAAAACGCTCTTGCTTGTTAGGAAAGAAACTATGAAAAACAAGAAAAATAAAAGTGGGCAGAAATAGTAATAAATATTTTTTCCAACTTCTAAAAAAACCTGCAAAAAGAAATAAACTTACAGGAGGAAGCAATATACCTCCCAAAAGCAACAAATATGTGTACCAAGCAGATATTATATAATCTTTTGAATGATCTATATTATATTGTATATAAACCTGCATTTCAGCAAATGGTTTACCCCATAAAACCCAATCTATTATACCTTCAAATAATAAAACCGAAATAATAAAACCGATTACAAGAAATAATAAATTCTTCCATTGCCAGTAAATTAATAAGACTAATCCTGCACCAGAAATAAATAATGCAGTTTGAAATCTTGTAGAAAAAGCCATACCAAATAAAAAACCAGCCCATAAAAAATCTAAGGAAAACTCTTTGGTTTCATGATTTTTATAAATTAACCAAATTGACCATATCAGAAAAGGAATAGAAGCAACTTCAGGCAAATTTCTTACACTGATCCATGGGAAAAACCAAAACAAGGCCAAAATCAAACCTACCTGAACTGCAAGCTTTTTATCTGAAGCTTTTTCAACTATTTTATAACCAAAATTTATAACCAGCAATGACCATAAAGCATGCAGCAGCCTGATAATAATCATTTTTGATTGTGGATCATCAATTTGAAACCACTTTATAAGTGTTAATAACAAAAAATGAATTCCTACATAAAAAAAACTATGTCCTTCAGGACCTGTATTACCAGGTGACCATGGTAACCAATCATTATAATCACTTCCATCAACCCATGATTGTGCGGCTTCAATCACTAAAAAATGATCATCATGCATCCCAAAACCTTTAGCAAAAAAAACTGCTATTAACCTAGAAATAAATGCAATGACTAAAATACAAAACAAAGTCTTTTCTTGCCAGATTTTCTTAAAATAAATCATTTTTCTAATTTTTAACAAAAGTATATAAAATATATAAGTTAATGAATTAAAATTGTTTTACATCATCATTTTTTTGATATACAAGTTAATAATTCTATAAATTAAAATATTTGGAATTGATAATTAAATTTTGATTTTGTTTA
>CAIZXK010000431.1 GCA_903936865.1 uncultured Bacteroidales bacterium
ACATATAACACAGAAGGGAAGCCTGATTGGTCGCATATTTTGCCTTATTATGCTGCTGATATCTATTTCAGGGATTCTATCCAGGAAATACATGGAATAGAAGAATTTACAGCCATGACTGAACGCCTGACAAAACGCTCAAAAGATTTAAAAATGAATATTGTCAGGGCTGTAATGGAAGCTAATACAGTATTTATCGAATGGGAAATGACTCTTAGTTTTAAAAAATATCCAAGTTCTATATTATTTGGTGCTAGTAGGTTAACTATAAATACAGAAGGAAAAATTATTGAGCAAAGAGATTATTATGATTTATGGGGCGATATTTTTGACAATATTCCAAGATTTGCTAAAGTCTATAGAAAATTTATGAAAAAAAAATTCGGTTGAGAAATGTTTATGAAAAAAAATAAAAAATTCTTTAAATATTTTAGAGAATATCAATGGTCCAACATATTGGCGATGATTAAAAACAATCGTTCAGACCCCAAGATTTGCAGTGATGATTTTAAAAATAAATTTGTTGTTATCAGTGGTGCTACTTCAGGAATTGGCTATTATACGGCAAAAAAATTTGCTGCAAAAGGAGCAAACTTGATTTGCATAAACCGTAATATTCAGAAATCAAAAGATTTGTGCAGGGAAATTGAAAGTGAGTTTGGCGTAAAATGCGATTACTTAATTGCTGATTTGAGCATACTTAAAGATATTTATCAGGTTGCTGAACAATTAATAAATTATAATACCCCAATTGATGTAATAATACATAATGCAGGTATTTATCTTACAAAAAAAGAAGTAACTAATGATGGGCTTGAAAAAGTTTTTGTAGTTCATCACCTTTCAACTTTTATTATAAATTATCTTTTAATGGATAAACTAATATCTCAGCAACAAGCCAGAATTATTATGGTAGGTTCTGAGGGTCATCGCTTTGCTGCATGGGGAATACATATTGATGATTTGAATTGGGAAAAGCACAGGTATTCAGGATTAAAAAGTTATGGCACTGCAAAAACTGCCCAGCTTTTATCGATGATTGTTTTTGATGAAAAATTCAGAAACACGGGTGTAACAATTAATACAGTGCATCCGGGTGCTGTTAAATCAGAGACCGGACAGGAAAATGGGCCTGTTTACCGTTGGTTTAAAAAGAATTTTTTAGATAAAACATTAAAATCTCCCGATATATCCGCAGAAGCACTTTACTACCTGGGAGTTGCAAAAGAAATAGAAGCTGTAAGTGGCAAATTTTTTAATCTGACCACCGAAGAAGAACCTGCACCTCCGGCTTTAGACAAAGAAGTTGCATACGAACTTTGGAATAAAAGTATGGAATTAGCAGGATTGGATAAGTGAAAACAAAAAAAAAGATTAATTAATTGTTGTTTATGGAAGCAAAGAAAACAAACGAAAACACATACAATACAATTGTTGTTGGTGGAGGTATAGCCGGCTTGACTTCAGCAGCATATCTGGCACGTTCAGGACAGAAAGTATTGCTTATTGAAAAAAATAAGGAATTAGGAGGCTTGGTTAATTCATTTACCCGGGATGGTTTTCATTTTGAAGCAGGAGTTAGAGCACTGGAAGATGCAGGTATTATTTTTCCTATGCTAAAAGATTTAGGCATTGAACTTGAATTTGTGAAAAGTCATGTATCACTTGGAATAGAAAATGATATAATTAATATTGAGACCATTAATAATATAGAAAAATATAAGCAACTTTTGGTAAAATTGTTTCCTGAGAGTGAACTAGATATTAATGATTTTATAAAAATCATCAGAAAGATTATGAAACACATGGAAGTTCTTTACGGTATTGAGAATCCTGCTTTTAAGGATTTAAAACGTGATAAAAAGTATCTTTTCAAAGAACTCTTACCCTGGCTTCCTAAATTTATTTTTACTGTCGGGAAAATTAATCGAATGAATATGCCGGTTGAGGATTATTTAAAAACAATTATAAAAAATCCTTCATTGCGCGACATGATTGCACAGCATTTTTTTAAAAATACTCCTGCTTTTTTTGCCTTGAGTTATTTTTCTTTGTACCTCGATTATTTCTACCCTAAAGGTGGAGTTGGAAAAATTTCAGAAGCAATGAAAAATAAAATATTGGAATTTGGAGGAAAAATAAAAATTGAAACAAAAATCACTGAAATACAAGCTGATAAATTTGTTTTAATTGATCAAAACAACAATAGTTACAATTATGATAATCTTATATGGGCTGCTGATTTAAAAACACTTTATACTATAGTTAAAGATTTAGATTTACTTCCGGATGCCAAATTGAAATTTGAGAAAACTAAAGTCAGTATGCTTGAAAATCGTGGTGGAGATTCAGTGTTTTCTTTATATCTTGAAATAGATGAGCCACTGGAGAGTTTTAAAAAAATTGCTCATGGTCATTTCTTTTATACCCCCTCAAAAACCG
>CAIZXK010000432.1 GCA_903936865.1 uncultured Bacteroidales bacterium
AACTTATGCTGTCAGAATGTATCCTAATAATTTCTATGCCATAGTTGCAAATAATTCTATATTTGTAAATGGAACCAGTAATACTGATACCAGAGGTATAAATTCTGCTACTCAAAACACCAATGTTGAAGTTTATAATAATTGTGTTATATCTAATAAATATCCAACTTTTTATGAAGGAACTTCTGTAATAAAATCTGATAACAATAACTTGTATTCAACTACTAATCTTTATGGATATTATGTAACAGCATATGTTAATTTTACCTCTATGTCTGCTTTGGCAACTGCAACTTTAAAAGATTCAAATACAGTTTCGGTTAATCCTGGTTTTTACAGCAATACAGACTTGCATACAGATAATGTTGATTTATATGCAAAAGGGAAATTCTTGCCTCAGGTTACAAATGATATTGACAATCAGCCAAGAGCAGCTTTGCCTTGTATTGGAGCAGATGAATTTACTGTTTTAGCTAATGATGTTAAAGTTAGAACATTATTTACGTTGGGAAGTTTGCCAAAACAAGCTGGTTCACCTCACATTGTAAAAGCAGTTGTGAAGAATGTCGGTTCAATCGCTCAATCTAATATCAATGTAACTTTGGATATTACTGGAAACAATACTTTTAATAATATTAAAACAATTAATAGCTTAGCAGTAGGAGCACAGGATACTATTTCATTCAATGCATTTACTCCTGCCAATTATGGAATAAATAATGTTGTAGTTACAATTCCAACAGATGATGACAATTCCAATAATCAACTGAGCTATTTGCAAAATGTAACTGATACCGTTTTTGGTTACGCAGATACATCAAAAGTATCTGCCAATGTAGGTTTTGGTACTGCTGCAGGTAAAATGTATTCTAAATATTATGTAAACGGGAATAAACTTGTTAAATCCATAAGTGCTTATATTACAAAAGACAATACTATAGGAAAACAACTTTATGCAGTTGTTTTAAATTCGAACGGAATTGTTGTTGATTCTTCTAGCATTCTTACAATTACCGCTAATGATACAAACACATGGGTAAATTTCAACTTGTTGAATCCACCCGCTACATCAACTGGCAATGATTATTTTTACGCTGGTATTGCCCAAATTGCAAATACATCAGGATATAATCCCATTGGTAGTCAAGCAGAAAATCCTGCAAGATCCAATGCTTATTTTACTTCATCTATAAACGGGAGTGGACTAATTGCCAGATTTGATTTGGGAAGGTTGATGATAAATGCTAATATTAGTGATCCTGCACAAAAAGATGCTTCAACAAATTTAGTTTTATCACCTAACTCTGGTTGTGGATTATCTAGTGAATTAGTTAAAGTAACTATTCAAAACAAAGGTACTGATACTATTTTTGGAGGACAGAATACCTTAATTGCCAAGTATGCGTTAAAATTGAATGGAAATATTATTAATGTGGTTTCTCAACAAATTACAGATACAATTCTTCCTGCTGCAATAAAAAACTTAACATTTAATGTGCCATTAAATGTAGTTGCTCCAGCTGTAGATTCTGTTTATCGTTTACTTTCATGGGTAGAGTTGATAAATGATGCTTATTCTTCAAATGATACTGCATTTAAGAATTTTACTGTTAAATACACTCCACTGGTTCCTTTGGTAAATTCAATATCAATACCTTATGCTACACCTGGGACATTAAATGCTGTTTCGAGTGATACAGTATATTGGTTTGCAAATTTAACCGATACAGTTCCAATAGCAAGCGGATCAACCTATACAACTCCTGTTCTTTATAGCACTACTTCCTACTATGTTAACGCAAATACGAGTCTTAATTTGGATGTAAATATTGGAACAGGAACTGTTCAAAATGGGACTTCTGGTTATCCAAATCCTTATGGTAGATTTTATACTGGAAATAAAGAACAATATTTGATTCTGGCTTCTGAATTATATGCGTTAGGAATAGCTGCCGGTCCTATTAACTCTATTGGTTTTGATGTGGTTACTCCTGGTGCTGCTTCAACTTCAGGTACTGTTCCATCCAGCACCTATAATAAAAACTATACTATAAAAATTGGATCTACAACAAATACTACAATGAGTACTTCTTTTATTACAGGTTTGACTCAAGTATATTTCAATCCGATGTATCAGGAAGTTTCAGGATGGAATATCCATCAATTCACAACACCTTTTGTTTGGGATGGTGTAAGCAATATAGTTATTGAAAATTGTATGGATAAATATGTTACAGGTTCAGACTATTCTCCAACCCATGCGGTTGTCAGGCAAACTGCTACACCTTTTGTATCAACCATAAACTATCATACTGATGGTTCTACGTTGGCTTGTCCGAATGCAACCGGTACTACTTATTCTCAAAGGCCTAACATCAAATTCTTATCAATAAAAAATGGATGTGAAAGTGCTAAGGTTATTGCTACAGTTGCTGTTGCACCTCCACCTGCAAACGAAGCCGGAGTATTGGCATTTACCAATCCTACAGGTCCAGTTCCATCCAATACGCTCACTGATATTAAAGTATTGGTTAAGAATTTTGGAACACAGCCATTATCTTCTGTTAAAGTAGATTACAAACTTAATAGTGTATTACAACCGCAATATTTATGGAGTAATCCATTAAATCCTGTATTACCGGGTGATACGATTGAACTAACAATTGGATCATTCACATTACCAGGTGGATTGGATACATTAGTTGCCTGGTCTTCCTATCCAAATAATGCGGTTGATATTAATCCTTTGAATGATACTGCTAAAGTCTATTTTTCATCCTGTATGTCAGGTACATTTACAATTGGTATTGGTAAAAATTTCCCATCCTTCACTACAGCATTAAATTCGCTTAATGGTGCCGGTATATGTGGAAATGTTGTATTTCTGGTAGATTCCGGTTTATATGAAGAAAGATTATCTATCAATCCTATTAACGGAGCTGGTCCTAATTCAACAATAACATTTACTTCAGCAACAGGTGATAGTACCGATGTAGTTTTGCATTATACGCTTTCGAGTGCTGCTGCCTGGGCAATGAAATTTATTGGAAGCAGCTATATAACATTTTCAAAAATGACATTATCTGTTTCCGGTAGTAATACCTGGGGACGTATAATGGAATTGGGTCCAAATTCTCATCATATTGAAATTTCCAATTGTGTTATCGTAGGACTTCAAGCTGGATCTTCGAGCACTAATTATGCATTAATCTTTGCAAGTGGTGCTGCAATAAATTATAATACATATAAAAACAATTTAATGCTGAATGGTTCTCATGGTATTTATTTATATGGTGTTAGTGGTAATTTAAACAAATCAAATACTGTTATTGGTAATACATTTAAAGATTTCTACTATTATGGAATATATGTTTATTATCAGGATAGTATTACTGTTAGCTCAAATACAGTTCAAAATATAGCTAGTGCTGCAACTGTTTATGGATTATATTCTTATTATGGAAATAATAATATCTATACAAAAAATAAAATCCAGGTTACAGGAACTTCTGCATATTGCATGTATCTTGCATCGAGCAATACACCTTCCGGTAATGGATTGGTTGCCAATAATTTTGTAAGTCAATCTATTGGTACTTCCGTAGTTTATGGGTTATACCTTACTTCAAGCAATAATCTGAATATATATAATAATTCTGTAAATGTTACTGGTGGTACTGCTTCATATTATGCATTCTATATAAGTGCTGGTTCAAACAATAATATTGTAAATAATATATTCAGTAATACCGGTGGTGGTTATGCGTATTATGCATCTTCATCAACTGGAATAAATACCAGTAATTACAACAATTTATATGCTACAGGAACAAATCTTGCTTATTGGGGTGCTGCTAAAACAAACTTAGCTGCATTACAGGCTGCCAGTGGTAAAGACTTGAATTCAATCTCTGTAAATCCAACTTTCTTTGGAATACATAATCTACACATGGTTAACTTTTTGATAGATAAAAGAGGAACACCACTTGCTCAGATTACTGATGATATTGATGGAGATGTCAGAAATGCTACTTTACCAGATATTGGAGCCGATGAGTTTGATTTACCTGATAATGATGCCGGTATTATTACAATGACTGAACCAACAAATCCTGCTATAACTGGTGTTCAGAATGTGAAAGTTATTATGAAAAACTGGGGCGTGCTGAATCTAAGTTCAGTTGCAATCAACTGGAGTGTAAATGGAATTCTTCAAGGAACTTTCAACTGGCTTGGCAACAAAGCTTCAGGCGAAATAGATACTGTTTGGATTGGAACTTATAATTTCCCTACAGGTCAATCAGCAATGAAATTCTGGACATCAATGCCAAACAATGTTGTTGATCAATTAAACATGAATGATACCGCAACTGCAAATGTTATTGCTTGTTCTGGTCCATTAAGTGGAAATTATACAATTGGTGGTACTTCTGCTGATTATTCAACATTTGCAGGTGCAGTTCAATCTTTACAAATGTGTGGCGTTGGAGGTAATGTTACTTTTAATGTAGCTCCAGGTTATTATAACGAACAATTTGCAATTGGTTTAATTCCGGGTGTTTCAGATACAAGTAGAGTTACTTTCAAATCTGTAAATGGTGATAGTTCAAGTGTTGTTTTAGGATTTAATTTTACACAAACAAACAATAACTATGTTATCCAGCTCAATGGCAGTAAATATATTACTATCAAAGGAATGACTATTCGTCAAACAAATTCTTCAAGTGGCAGGGTAATTAATATGATAGGTAATCCTTCAAATATTATTATTGCAAATAACAGGATTGAAATGCCTGTTAATACTGTTGGAACTACTGCAGGTATTGTTACATTAAGCTCTGAATTTGGTAATGATAATCAAATTTTAAATAACTATTTTTTAAATGGTTACAATGCTATAGTTGCTCAAGGTTCTTCAGCTAATTATGCTTTACGTACCTTAATCAGAGGAAATCAAATATATGGTTTCTATAACTATGGTATGCAATGCAATTACTTGAATTCACCGGTTATTGATTCAAATGTTGTGATTTCAACTATGAGTGGGACAGGAACAAGAAGTGGAATTTTATTAAATAATTGTATTGATAGTTTAAAAGTTACGAGAAATTCAATTGTAATGTCCAGTTCTGCAAATACAAATGGAATTTTATTTGAAACGGTAACTTCTACAGTTAATGCTAGAGGTCTTATTGCGAATAATTTTATTAGTTTACTGAATGGTACAAACTTAACTTATGGTTTAAGAATGTATCCTATTAATTATGTAACTATTGCAAATAACTCTATCTTTGTTAACGGTTCAAGTGCAACTGATACCAGAGGTATTAATGTGGTAAACGGAGCAAACAATGAGATTTATAATAACAATGTAGTTTCTAACAGATATCCTAACTTTTATGAAAATAATTCAGTTTTGAAATCTGATTTTAACAATTTCTATTCTACTACAAATACTTATGGTTATTTTAATGGATCAACGGTTAACTTTACTTCTTTAAGTGCTCTTAGTGCTGCATATCAAAAAGATTCTAATTCTGTTTCTTCTGATCCTGATTTTATAAGCAATACTAATTTACATGTATATACTTCTGCTGTAAATAATTTAGGTTTGCCTTTACCTTATATTACAATTGATATTGATGGACAATTAAGGGATGCTAACACACCTGATATTGGTGCAGATGAGTTTTCTCCATTACCAATCGATCTGGGTGTTACAAGTATCTATGAACCTAGTGTTAATTATTCTCAGGCAGGAACTAATATTGTAATTAAGGTTAAATTTAAAAACTTTGGTGCTGATAGTATTTCAAACTTTAATGTGGTTTGCAAATATGGAAATAATGCTCCTATTGTTCAACCTTATTCAGCTTATTTGCTTTCTAATAAAACGGATTCAATTTTCTTTAATGTTACTGTACTTTCCGGTAATAACGAAATTAATACCTATACTTCTTTGGTAAGTGATGGTAATCATACAAATGATACTACCAAAATTAATTTCTTTGGTGTCCCTCTAAAGAATATTCCGTATAGCGAAGATTTTGACGGTACTACTGAAGAATGGTTCAAATCGGGAGGTGGTTTACAGTGGCAGAGAGGCATTCCTAATGCAACTGTAATCAACACAGCTCATACTGCTCCTAATGTTTGGACTACTGTTCTTAATGGTAATTATATAAATAATAGTGAAGATTATCTATATACTCCAATATTTAATAATTCAATACTTAA
>CAIZXK010000433.1 GCA_903936865.1 uncultured Bacteroidales bacterium
AGTTACAATTGTATAAACATTCCAGCTATCCGATTTTTCACTTTCAAAAGGAGTGTCGATAATAATTCTAATTGCAAATAAATCAAATACTTCTTCAAACGGGATTTCTTTTTTTTGCATTTTACCCCATATTGAATAAATGGATTTGGCTCTACCGGTGATGGTAAAATTAAACTCCTTTTCTGCCAATGCTTTTTTTATAGGGTAAATAAATTTGTTAATAAATCGGTTTCTTTCTTCTTCCGTATCTTTTAATTTTCTTATTATTGTTTCATAAATAGTTGGTTCTGTATATTTCAACGATAAATCTTCCAGTTCGCTTTTTATTGCATGCAAACCTAATCTATGGGCTAAAGGTGCATAAAGGTAAATGGTTTCCGATGCTATTTTTAACTGCTTATCTTTAGGCATCGATTCCAATGTACGCATATTATGCAATCTATCAGCTAATTTGATAAGAATTACACGAACATCATCCGATAAGGTTAACAGTATTTTTTTGAAATTCTCAGCTTGAATGGATAACGTTGCCTGATCGAATATACCTTCTATTTTTGTAAGCCCATCAATTATTTTTGCAATCTTACTTCCAAAAATAGCTTCAATATCTGCTAAAGTATAATCTGTATCTTCAACCACATCATGCAATAATGCACAAATTACAGAAGTAGTTCCAAGACCAATTTCCTGAACCACAATATGTGCAACTTCAAGTGGATGATATATATAAGGTTCTCCGCTTTTTCTGCGCATATCCTTATGAGCATTTACAGCAAGGTTA
Organism: uncultured Bacteroidales bacterium; assembly: GCA_903936865.1. GTDB lineage: Bacteria > Bacteroidota > Bacteroidia > Bacteroidales > JACABE01 > JACABE01. Next base: position 782 of record CAIZXK010000433.1, read on the forward strand.
AATGCCTTCCGGATTAGTTTTTTATCTTCTATGCTGATAGTTGTTCGCCATACGGTATAAATAGTACGATAGCGTTTTAAAATTTCTTTTTTTTCAACTTCTTCGTCGATAATATACATAGATACTGTTAATTATAAATTGATGATAAAGTAAACAAATATAATGTATTTTTTTCAATTAGTTTGCAATGTTTAAAAACATAGTTTATTTAGTTGCAATACTTCGTTATTTTTTTATAAGTTGCAGCTATTGAGAGCTTTGACAAAGTTACCGTTGTTTGTACAATACATTAATAATCAATTGATTAAACTTTTGCAGGAAAAAACTTTGTCAAAGTTTAACGAACTATTGATTATTAGCTGTTTGTTAGAAATTAACGTAAATTTTTTTTTATAAAATTCGTGTAATTCTTGGCAAATAGATTAAAATCTGCAGATACAGGGTTATATAAAAAAAGCCGTTCCCAAATGGAAACGGCTCAGATATAATAAATTGTTTAGTTGTTTAATATAAAGTTACATGACCCGAAAATTCTTTATCAACGCCATATTTCTGACTGAATCGGATGAGATAAACATAAACACCGCCGGGAACTACATCGCCTGTATTGTTTATTCTGCCATTCCATCCGGCTTCCATATCTTTTGTTGTAAAAATTACTTTACCCCAACGATCGTAAATTATCATTTCATATTTTTCATTGTCAATTCCAATTCCTCTTGCTTTAAAAGTTGTATTATCCAGTATGTTACTGTTTGGACTAAAGGCATTGGGGATGTAAAATGCATACGGATTTTCAACAAATACGGTATGATAAATAGAATCCCTGCATCCAAAATCTGATTCAACGGATAACCATACTGTATATTGACCAACACCAGTATAGGTATGATATGGTGATTGTAAGGTTGAAGTATTGCTTGGAGAATTTATATTTCCAAAATTCCAGTTCCAGATATTCGCATTTGTTGACTGATCCAGGAAATGAATTGTTGGATTTTCAGTTGATGTTTTGCTTGGATCTGCCATAAAATTGGCAACAGGAAGCGGATGAACATTTACAAAAGCGGTATCGCTGTCAACACAACCATTTACATCGGTTGCA
>CAIZXK010000434.1 GCA_903936865.1 uncultured Bacteroidales bacterium
GATTACATCTCAATATTAGAAAATGGGTGAAAATAAATGTATTAAAAAAATAAAAAGATTATATAGTTCCTGGTCTTTTGCATTCTTGTATATTTTCCGAAATAGTTAGATTATAATTGCTTTTAAATTAATCATCGTTAAAAAATAACGTTTTTATTTTATTATAAAAAAACAATCCCATAAAATCACTTTTTAACATTCCAGCTCTATAGCTGGGTTCCAAAACCTTTCGTTGAAATTTTTTATCTGATTCTCTGCTATGATCAGGCCTTCATTTTCTAATAATTCCCTCATTATATTGTTGCCGCCAAAATGATGTTTTCCAGTAAGTAAACCTAACCGATTTACAACGCGATGTGCTGGAATTTTCTCAGAAAGATGATGAGATGAATTCATTGCCCAACCCACCATGCGGGCAGAACCTTTTGTTCCCAAATAATTGGCTATTGCACCATAAGAAGTTACTCTACCCTCAGGAATAAGTTTTACAACTTCATATACCTTTTCGAAAAATGATATTTCTTCCAAAACTAACGCTTTAATTGAAACTTGATGTAATTAATTTTTTTTCCCTGTTCCAGAAACATTTGTTCATAAAAGGTCTGAATCCCCATAACATCATCGTCAATTCCCGAATGATATAAATCATCTGTTGAAATAAGTATCTTATGCTTAAACTCTTCTAAAATTTCCATAGTATATAGATACAAAATAAAAGCATCTGTTTTCAGATGAACAATACCATCTGGTTTCAATATATTAGCATATCTTTTAAGAAAAGGTGGAGAGGTAAGCCTTTTATTTTCCTTAATACGCCTGGGTTGAGGATCGGGAAATGTTACCCAGATTTCATCAACTTCATTTTCCTCAAAATAAAATTCAATCAATTCGATACGAGAACGCAAAAATGCAATATTTGTCATTTTTCCCTCACAGGAAGTCTTACAGCCTCTCCACATACGGGCACCTTTTATATCAATCCCAATAAAATTTTTCTCGGGATATCGTTTTGCAAGACCAACAGAATATTCACCTTTACCACAACCCAATTCAAGTATTATTGGATTATCATTTTTAAAAAAATCGTTTGCCCATTTACCTTTTAAAACAAACCCATTCTTAATATCCTCGTAATTAGGTTGAAAAAAATTTTCAAAAGATAAATTCTCTTCAAACCTTGCTAGTTTATTCTTTGCCAATTTAATTTAATTTTATTTGTTTTTCATAACCCATGATTCAGGGTTTTCTTCCTTCATTACTTTTTGATGAGCCGTTTCGGCAGATGCTTTATTTTTATAAGAATCATAGTAAACAACATATAATCCTTTGCTGTTTGGTTGCAAAAATCCTGCTGTATTATATCCTTTTGTCTTAAGTTCAGCAACTCTTTTTTCTGCATTTTCCTGAATTTTAAATGACCCAGCTACCAAATAATAGTTTACTGTTTCTTTTACTTTAACCTTAACAGGTTCTGATTTTGGTTTTTCATTTACAATTTCGGTTTTTGGAATTTCATCCACTTTGACAACGGTATCAATAAGCTTGTCGTCAACAATTGAATCTGTAACGGGTTCAATAACTGGTTGTTTTTCAACAATTGTCCGCTGATTGGGTCGTTCCATCTTAATTTCTTTATCATTTACCAGATTTCTGAAAATATCTGTAAAGAAAACTAAAACTATAAACAAAATAACAATTACTGTAGAAATACCTATGATTAAATAATTTTTATTCCGTTGTTTTATAGATTCATCTATCTCTTTTGCTTTTTTAATTTCCAATGCAGCCCTCTCCTTGAAATCATTTCTTACCACAGCTGGTGATTTAAATTCTTCCAGTCCGAATGACTCATCAGAAATATCATCAACAATAGATTCAAATTTAATGGTATTGTCATTTTTTAGAATAAAAGAACCCAAACCTTTAATTGTAGCTGTTTTATAAGTATGAATTTCTGTAATGATACTATCAGTAAAATTTCTTACCTCCAAAATAGCTTTATCTAAAGATACATTTTCTGATTCTGAAATTATTCGAATCAAAAAATCATCATCAGGTGTAAAATTGTCAAAAACAACTTGTTTAACTGGAGGAGAAAAAGTATGATCAACCGGATGTATTTTGGCAGATTTATACTCAGCAACAAAGCTTCCCAAGCCTGGAATAATAACCTGTTCCTGTTCCTTTAAAATCTGAATGATATATTTAACAATATCCATGTTATTTCAATTTTACTAAATTTTAAAAAACAATTTTTTTAATATCTTCTGGTGTATCAATTGAAATTGATTCAATATCAGTTTCTTTAACAGTAATTTTATATCCATTTTCAATCCAGCGCAATTGTTCCAGAGATTCAAACTTTTCCAAATTACTATACGGAAGTTTGATAATCTCTTTTAAAACTGATATTCGATAAGCATATATTCCAATATGTTTAAAATGTATATTGTTTTGAACCCATAATTCGTTAGCTATACCTCTCAAAAAAGGAATTGGTAATCGACTGAAATATATGGCTTTGTCATTAACATCTGAAATTACCTTAACAACATTACTATCGAATAATTCTGATGAATTTATAATTCTTTTCTTTAAAGTAGCTATCTGGGTTTCTTCATTTTCAAAACAATCAGACAAAGCATTTATTTGTTTTGGATCAATAAATGGTTCATCACCCTGAATGTTTATTACAATATCTATATTATAATCTTTAAGTTTATGAATAACTTCATTACATCGTTCAGTTCCGGAATTGTGTAAATTGGACGTCAAGCAAACTTTCCCACCAAATGATATTACATGCTCCTCAATACGCTTATCATCTGTAGCAACAATAACATCATTTAAATTTTTTGATAGAAGAACCTGTTCATAAACCCTCTGAATCATTGATTTACCATTAATATCTATTAACGGTTTGCCGGGAAACCTTGTAGAAGCGTATCTTGCAGGAATAATACCAACTATTTTCATTTTAATTAGAATAAACCGTTAATTTCAGCATTTATCTTTTCAATAATATACCCTAAATCTTCGGGTTTTTTTTGGAAATTTAAATTATCAACATCAACAACTAACAGTTTTCCATTACTATAACCTTCTATCCATTTTTCATATCTATCGTTTAAGCTTTTCAGATAATCCAATCGAATAGAGTTTTCGTAATCCCTGCCTCTTTGCTGAATCTGATTAACTAATGTAGGAACACTGGCTTTAAGATAAATAAGCAAATCTGGTGGTTGAATAAACGAACTCATTAATTCGAAAAGTTGAGAATAATTTTCGAAATCACGGGTAGTCATTAAACCCATTGCGTGAAGATTAGGAGCAAAAATATAAGCATCTTCATAAATAGTTCTGTCTTGAATTACTGATTTTCCTTTTTTACGAATATCCACAACCTGACGAAACCTGCTATTTAAAAAATAAATTTGCAAATTGAAAGACCAACGTCGCATATCCTCATAAAAACTTTGCAAATAAGGATTTGTATCAACATCCTCATAATGGGCTTGCCATTTAAAGTGCTTTGATAATAAACCTGTTAAAGTGGTTTTTCCAGAACCTATATTGCCAGCAATTGCTATGTGCATAATATATAGAATTTAAGATAAATGTATTTACAATTTTTTTTCAGATAACAAAAATACGACTTTTTTAATAAGAATGAGTAAATGGCTTAATTCTTTTTAAAATTTGGATTTCCGATATTTATCTATTCTTAATAAAATCAAACAATTATATATAGAATAAGAAATTGAAAATAAAACTTAACATTTGAGTTTTCATATCATTAAAAAAAACATTGCAGGATTAAGAAAAAAAAATAACTTTGTAAAAAATTAATTAATTAACATTTTATGGAAACAATTAATACAGAAGAAACTCATTTTAAAAAATCAATAGGCTTATTCGGAGCAATTGCAATTGTTGCCGGTTCAATGATAGGATCGGGGATTTTTATTGTTAGTGCAGATATTTCGCGTACATTGGGATCACCTTTCTATTTATTACTTACGTGGCTGATTACGGGTTTTATTACAATAATTGCTGCGTTAAGCTATGGTGAACTTGCGGCAATGATGCCAAAAGCAGGTGGTCAGTATGTATATCTTAAGGAAGCTTTCAGTCCTTTAATTGGATTCCTATATGGCTGGACTTTTTTCCTGGTAATCCAAACCGGCACCATTGCTGCTGTAGCAGTAGCTTTTGCTAAATATACGGGGGTGGTACTCCCTTTTTTCAGCGAAAACAATATACTTTTCGACTTAGGAATTATTAAAATATCTGCTGCACAGATATTGGCAATAATAAGTTTAATTATTCTTACTACAATAAATTACAGAGGAATCAAAAACGGGAAAATCATTCAGTTAAGTTTTACAATAACTAAAGTTATTGCTATTGCAGGGCTTATAATTCTTGGATTTATGATTGCTTCTGATCAAAGTTTCTGGACATTGAATTTCAGCGATATGTGGAGTGTTAAAACAACAATTGTTGAAAACAATAAAATAATTTCTATAAATGAATTAAATGGAATAGCTATTTTGACTGCAATTGGAGTTGCAATGGTAGGTACCGTTTTTTCGAGTGATGCGTGGAACAATGTAACATTTATTGCAGGTGAAATTAAAAATCCAAAAAGAAATATTCCATTAAGTTTATTTTGGGGTGTACTAATTGTAACCCTAATATACGTATTAGCCAATATTGTTTATATCCATTTATTACCTGTTCAAGGAAATCCCGAAGCGTTGGATGTAATTGGAAGAGGAATGCAATTTGCATCATCAGATAGAGTTGGTGTAGCAGCTGCCAGTAGAATTTTTGGAAGTTCTGCTGCTTTTGTTATGGCAATTCTGATAATGATTTCTACTTTCGGATGCAACAATGGACTTATATTATCGGGTGCCAGAGTGTATTATGCAATGGCAACTGATGGCTTATTTTTCAAAAAAGTTTCATTATTAAATAAATATTCAGTTCCTGGTATAGCATTGATAATTCAATGTATTTGGGCAAGTCTATTATGTTTGTCGGGTAAATATAATGATTTGCTGGATTATGTAGTTTTTGCTGTTCTACTATTTTATATATTAACCATTGTCGGACTTTTTGTATTAAGAATTAAAAAACCTGATATACACAGACCATATAAAGCATTTGGATATCCTGTTTTACCAGCAATATATATTATCCTTGCTTTAGCATTATGTATTGATTTACTAATATTTAAACCTAATTATACCTGGCCTGGAATTATTATTGTTATAATTGGAATTCCTGTGTATTATATTATGAAGAAATACGTTCAGAAATAGAGAAATAATTTCTTAATATTTGAATTGTAAATAATAGAAATAAAAAAAGCAGCACTTTCATGCTGCTTTTTTTTATTAAGCCTGAGCAGTTGGACCGCCTAAACTAAATGGAAACGCATCAATCTGATCCGGTTCTTTTATCTTACCATAAACCGATTCAAATTTTGATAAATTATCCTGCAATGCTCTCAACAAGCGCTTTGCATGTTGAGGAGTTAGAATAATTCTAGATTTAACATTGGCTTTTGGAACTCCAGGCATCATTTTAATAAAATCAACAATGAATTCTGCTTGAGAATGAGTAATGATAGCTAAGTTAGAATAAATTCCTTCGGCTACTTCAGCACTCAACTCAATATTTATCTGATTTTGATTTTCTTGTTCGTTCATTTATTTATTTATTTACGGTTTGACAATTCTTCCATAGCATCCTTAGATCCTACGATTAAACTTTCGTACTCACGTAATCCGGTTCCTGCAGGTATTAAATGACCTACCAGAACATTTTCCTTTAAACCTAATAAACCATCAACTTTTGCACTGATAGTTGCTTCGGTAAGAACTTTTGTTGTTTCCTGGAAAGAGGCTGCTGACAAGAAACTCTTGGTCTGTAAAGAAGCTTTAGTAATACCTTGCAACACCTGACGGGCAGTTGCAGGTTGAGCATCTCTCGATTCAATAAGTTTTCTGTCTTTTCGTTTAAGTGATGAATTTTCATCTCTTAATTTACGTGCACTTACAATTTGACCTGCTTTATAAGTGTCAGAATCTCCAGAGCTTACGACTACTCTTTTCCCAAAAACTTCATCATTTTCTTCCTGGAAATCAATTTTATTAACCAATTCTCCTTCTAAGAACTTAGTATCGCCTGGATCATCAACTTCAACTTTTCGCATCATTTGACGAACTATAACTTCATAATGTTTATCATTAATTTTCACCCCTTGCAGGCGGTAAACTTCTTGAATTTCATTAACAATATACTCCTGAACTTTCATAGGTCCTTTAATTGCAAGTATATCAGATGGAGTCATAGCACCTTCAGAAAGAGGAGTTCCAGCTTTAACATAATCGTTTTCCTGAGCTAAAATCTGCTTTGAAGTAGGAATAAGATAAGATTTTTCTTCACCGGTTTTAGAAGTGATGATAACCTCTCTATTTCCACGTTTTAATTTCTTACTAAAAGAAACAACACCATCTATTTCAGAAACAACCGCAGGATCGGATGGATTTCTAGCTTCGAATAATTCAGTTACACGAGGCAAACCACCAGTGATATCACCTGATTTTCCAAAAGATCTTGGGATTTTAGCAATAATTTCACCAGCAATAATTTTCTTGCCTTCTTCACAACTAATATGAGCACCTACAGGTATATCATATATCTTCATAACTTCACCCGAAGAAGAAATTATGCTAATTGATGGATTCTTGGATTTTTGGCGACTTTCAATTACGACCTTATCCTGATAACCTGTTTGATCATCAGATTCAACGCGATATGTTACGCCTTCAATAATATTATCAAAAGAAACCTTTCCTGCAACCTCTGATAATATAACTGCATTATATGGATCCCAATCTGCAATCATATCACCTTTTTTAACATCGCTTCCATTTTTAATATAAAGATTTGAACCGTAAGGTACAAAACTGGATGTTAATACAATACGAGTGTTTTTATCAGTTATTCTCATTTCTGCAGAACGACCAATTACAACATCATAAGATTTTCCTTCAGCTGGTGTATATTCAACAGAACGTAATTCATCAATTTCGAGAACACCTTCGTATTTGGCTTCAATTCTTGATGAAATAGCAATATTAGAAGCTGTACCCCCAACGTGGAAGGTTCTTAAAGTAAGCTGTGTTCCTGGTTCTCCAATAGATTGAGCTGCAATAACACCAACGGCTTCACCCTTTTGAACCATACGACCGGTTGCAAGATTACGACCATAACATTTAGCACAAACACCTTTTTTAGATTCACAGGTTAATACAGAACGAATTTCAACTTCTTCAATTGGAGAATCTTCAATAATTCTACTTACATTTTCAGTAAGCTCTTCACCAGAACGAATTATTAATTCACCAGTTTGAGGATGATAAATATCATGTAAACTAACACGACCTAAAATCCTGTCATATAATGACTCAACAGTTTCTTCATTCTTTTTTAATGTTGTTGTAGTCAAACCCCTTAATGTTCCACAATCTTCATCAGCAATAATTACATCCTGAGAAACATCAACCAAACGACGAGTTAAATATCCAGCATCAGCTGTTTTTAAAGCTGTATCGGCCAAACCTTTACGAGCACCGTGAGTTGAAATAAAATATTCTAAAACCGATAATCCTTCTTTAAAATTTGATAGAATTGGATTTTCGATAATTTCACCACCTGTTGCTCCAGATTTTTGAGGTTTTGCCATCAAACCTCTCATACCAGATAGCTGACGAATTTGTTCCTTAGAACCACGGGCTCCTGAATCAAGCATCATGTAAACCGGATTGAATCCCTGCTTATCTTTTGATAATTGTTTCATAAGAGTTTGTGTAAGGTGCGAATTAGTATGTGTCCAAATATCAATGATTTGATTATATCTTTCATTGTTTGTTATGAATCCCATACTGTAATTATTCATCACTTCATCAACCTCTGCATTAGCTTGTGCAACTAATTCTTCTTTAATTGCTGGAATAATTACATCGCCCAAATTGAATGATAAACCACCTTTAAAAGCCATTGTAAAGCCTAAGTCTTTAATATCATCCAAAAATTTTGCAGTTTTTGCAGTTCCTGTTTTTTTCAGAACACCACTAATAATATCACGTAATGATTTCTTTGTTAACAACTCATTGATAAAACCATATTCTTTAGGAACAACCTGATTGAATAAAACACGTCCAACTGTTGTTTCAATAATACTCTTCTGTAAAATACCGTTATCTTCAGTTTCATACTGTACTTTAATCCAAGCATGTAAATCAACTCTTTTTTCATTATATGCAATGATAACTTCTTCAGCAGAATAGAAAATTTTACCTTCACCTTTTATTGGATGTTCGGGTTCATTATATCTACCTTTAGTAATATAATAAAGACCCAAAACCATATCTTGTGAAGGAACAGTAATAGGAGCACCATTTGCTGGATTTAATATATTATGAGAAGCCAACATTAATATTTGAGCTTCTAAAATTGCAGCATTACCAAGTGGAACATGAACCGCCATTTGGTCACCATCAAAGTCGGCATTAAACGCAGTACAAACCAACGGATGCAGACGAATAGCTTTACCTTCAACTAATTTTGGTTGAAAAGCCTGAATACCTAAACGGTGTAGAGTTGGAGCCCTGTTTAACATAACAGGATGACCTTTTAAAATATTTTCTAAAATATCCCAAACTACAGGATCTTTTCTGTCAACAATTTTCTTTGCAGATTTCACTGTTTTAACGATACCTCTTTCGAGCATCTTGCGAATAATGAATGGCTTAAATAATTCAGAAGCCATATCTTTTGGAATACCACATTCGTTTAATTTTAATTCAGGACCCACAACGATAACTGAACGACCTGAATAATCGACACGCTTACCTAATAAGTTCTGACGGAAACGACCTTGTTTCCCTTTTAAACTATCACTTAATGATTTAAGAGCTCTGTTTGATTCTGTTTTTACAGAACTTGCTTTTCTTGAATTATCGAATAATGAATCAACAGCTTCCTGTAACATACGTTTTTCATTACGCATAATTACATCAGGTGCTTTTATTTCAATTAATCTCTTTAAACGATTATTTCTGATAATTACTCTGCGATACAAGTCATTTAAATCGGACGTAGCGAATCTTCCCCCATCCAAAGGAACCAATGGACGTAATTCGGGTGGAATTACAGGTACTACCTTAACAATCATCCATTCAGGACGATTTTCGATTCTGCTCTGAGCATCTCTGAAAGCTTCAAATACCTTTAATCGTTTTAAAAGATCAAGTTTCCTTTGTTGAGATGTCTCATTACTGGCACGATGTCTTAAATCAAAAGACATTTGATCTAAATCCAAACGTGAAAGCAAATCATAAAGAGCTTCTGCTCCCATTTTAGCAATAAATTTACTTGGATCGCTATCATCAAGAAGCTGATTATCGGCAGGTAAACTATCTATGATATCAAAATACTCTTCTTCTGATAAAAAGTCGAGATAATTTATATTATCATTTATTTTGATACCCGGATTAATTACTACGTATTTTTCATAATAAATAATCATATCAAGTTTCTTGGTTTGCAAACCAAGTAAAGATCCTATTTTATTAGGTAATGATCTGAAAAACCAAATATGAGCAACTGGAACAACCAATTGAATATGCCCCATACGCTCTCTTCTCACCTTTTTTTCGGTAACTTCAACACCACAACGGTCGCAAACGATACCTTTATATCTGATTCTTTTATATTTACCGCAATGACATTCCCAATCTTTTACAGGTCCAAAAATTCTTTCGCAAAACAAACCATCTCTTTCTGGTTTGTATGTTCTATAATTTATTGTTTCTGGTTTAAGAACTTCACCACGAGAACGTTCTAAAATTGATTCTGGTGAAGCTAAACTTATGGTTATGTTCGAAAATTCGTTTCTTACGATATTGTCTTTTCTGAAAGCCATGTTTTTAATGTTAAAAAATTTAAGAATAATTGAAATTAACAGTACTTATGTTTAACTAAATGAAATATTTAAACCTAAGCCCCTTAATTCATGAACTAAAACATTAAAAGATTCAGGAATTCCCGGTTTTGGCATATTTTCACCTTTAACAATGCATTCGTAGGCTTTTGCTCTACCAATTACATCATCAGATTTAACCGTTAAAATTTCCTGTAGAATGTTTGCCGCACCAAAAGCTTCAAGTGCCCAAACTTCCATTTCTCCAAAACGCTGTCCCCCAAACTGAGCTTTACCACCCAATGGTTGCTGAGTTATAAGAGAATATGGTCCTATTGAACGTGCATGCATTTTATCATCAATCATGTGATGAAGCTTTAACATATAGATATAACCAACAGTAGCTGGTTGATCAAATCTGTCGCCAGTACCTCCATCATACAAATATACTTTGCCATTATCAGGTAAACCTGCCTGACGCATATACCCATTGATTTCGTCAATAGTAGCTCCATCAAAAATTGGTGTTGAGAATTGTAACCCCAATTTAGCACCTGCCCAACCTAAAACTGTTTCGTAAATTTGTCCTAAATTCATACGGGAAGGTACGCCTAAAGGGTTTAATACGATATCAACCGGAGTTCCATCTTCCAGGAATGGCATATCTTCTTCTCTAACAATCTTGGCAACAATACCTTTGTTTCCATGACGTCCAGCCATCTTATCTCCAACTTTTAACTTTCGTTTTTTAGCTATGTAAACTTTTGCCATTTGAATAATACCTGCAGGTAAATCATCTCCTACGGTTGCAATAAATTTATCGCGTGAATACCTACCAGTTAACTCACGGTATTTGATACTATAATTATTTAATAATTCTTTTATTAAATTATTAGTATCCTTATCGGAAGTCCATTTATTAGGATTGATGTTTTGAAAATCAATACTTATAAGAATTTTTTGAGTGAATTTCGTTTTCTTGGGTACTATTTCTTCTTTAAAAATATTATAAACACCCTGTGCAACTTTTCCACTTAATAAAACCAAAAGTTTGTCAACAAGTTTATTTTTAAGATCATTAGCATTTTTTAAATACTCTTTTTCTATTACTTTAATAATATCCTTGTCTTTTCCTTTAGTTTTACGTTCTTTAACTACTTTAGAAAATAGTTTTTTGTCAACGACAACTCCTTTCATTGAAGGAGGTGCTTTTAATGAAGCATCCTTAACATCACCAGCTTTATCTCCAAAAATAGCTCTTAATAGCTTTTCTTCAGGTGTTGGATCAGATTCTCCCTTAGGCGTTATCTTACCAATAAGAATGTCTCCCTCAGTAACTTCTGCTCCAATTCTAATTATACCATTTTCATCAAGATCTTTTGTTGCGTCTGAACTTACATTTGGGATATCATTAGTTAATTCTTCCAATCCTCGTTTAGTTTCACGAACTTCAAGTGTAAATTCTTCAATATGTACTGAAGTAAATATATCTTCTTTTACAACTTTCTCGGAAATAACGATAGCATCTTCAAAATTATAACCTTTCCATGGCATAAAAGCAACCATTAAATTTCTTCCTAATGCCAATTCGCCATTCTTAGTAGCATAACCTTCGCATAAAACCTGTCCTTTTCTAATCTTTTCCCCTTTGCGAACAATAGGTCTTAGATTAATGGAGGTATTTTGATTTGTCCGTTGATATTTTACTAATTTATAGCGTTTTAATTCATCGTCAAAACTAACTAAACGTTCTTTTTCATCACGGGCATATCTGATTACAATCTCATCTGCATCAACATATTCAACTACTCCATCAACTTCAGCATTGATTAATACTCTTGAGTCGCGAGCTACATTACCTTCTATTCCAGTTCCAACTATTGGAATTTCAGGATTTAATAAAGGTACTGCCTGACGCATCATGTTTGAACCCATTAATGCACGGTTTGCATCATCATGTTCAAGGAAAGGGATTAAAGAAGCAGCTATAGATGCAATTTGATTTGGAGCAATATCTATTAAGCCAACTCTTTCTTTTTCAACAATTGGGAAATCAGCTAAATGTCTTGCTTTAATTTTTTCAGGAATAAAGGTACCATCAACAGCATAATCTGTGTTTGCTTGAGCAATAATGCTATTTTCTTCTTCTTCAGCACTTAAATATATATATTCTTGATCTACAGCAACTTTACCATCAACAACTTGACGATAAGGAGTTTCGATAAAACCTAACTTATTAATTTTTGCATATACACAAAGTGAAGAAATCAAACCAATATTAGGACCCTCAGGTGTTTCAATAGTACAAAGTCTTCCATAATGAGTATAGTGAACATCACGTACCTCAAAACCTGCTCTTTCTCTTGACAAACCACCAGGCCCCAAAGCAGAAATTCTTCTTTTATGGGTAATTTCAGCTAATGGATTGGTTTGATCCATAAATTGAGATAATGCATTAGTTCCGAAAAATGAGTTAATTACAGAAGATAATGTTTTGGCATTTATTAAATCTGTTGGGGTAAAAACCTCATTATCACGAACATTCATTCTTTCGCGAATTGTTCTTGCCATACGTGCTAAACCTACGCCAAATTGAGCATATAATTGCTCTCCAACAGTACGAACTCTACGGTTACTTAAGTGATCAATATCATCAACTTCTGTTTTGGAATTTATTAATTCAATAAGATATTTAATAATATCAATAATATCTTCCTTGGTAAGAACCTTGGTATCCATAGAAACATTTAGATTCAGCTTTTTATTGATCCTATAACGACCAACATCACCTAAATCATAACGCTTATCAGAAAAGAATAATTTTTCAATAATACCTCTTGCAGTTTCTTCATCTGGTGGTTCAGCATTACGTAACTGACGATAAATATATTCAACTGCTTCTTTAGCATTATTAGCTGTATCTTTTTGTAAAGTATTAAAAATGATTGCAAAATCATTAGTATTAATATCTTCTTTATGTAGAAGAATAGTTTTAATACCTGCATCTACAATCATATCAATATGCTTATCTTCCAAAATTGTTTCTCTATCAATAATAACCTCAGTTCTCTCAATAGAAACAACTTCGCCGGTATCTTCATCAACAAAATCTTCAATCCAGGCTCTAACAACACGAGCTGCCAGTTTACTGCCAGTTAATTTTTTAAGTCCTGCTTTTGAAACTTTTACTTCTTGAGCAAGATTAAATATTTCTAAAATATCTTTATCTGTTTCAAAACCGATAGCTCTTAATAATGTAGTAATAGGAAGTTTTTTCTTTCTATCAATATAAGCATACATTATATTATTAATATCAGTTGTAAATTCCATCCAGCTTCCTTTGAAAGGAATAATTCTGGCTGAATAAAGTTGAGTGCCATTGGCATGAACACTTGTTCCGAAAAACACACCAGGAGATCGGTGTAATTGAGAAACCACGACTCTTTCCGCACCGTTAATTACGAATGTACCTTTTGGTGTCATATACGGAATCATTCCAAGATAAACATCCTGAATGATGGTTTCAAAATCCTCATGTTCAGGATCAGTACAATACAATTTTAATTTTGCTTTTAAAGGTACACTATATGTTAAACCTCTTTCAAGACATTCTTCTATAGAATACCTTGGAGGATCAATAAAATAGTCGAGGAATTCTAAAACAAAATTATTTCGGGCATCTGTAATTGGAAAGTTTTCACAGAAAACTTTAAATAAGCCTTCATTAGAACGATTTTCTGAATTGGTTTCTAATTGAAAGAAATCCTGAAATGATTTTAATTGAATATCAAGAAAATCAGGATAATCGGCTCTTTTCTTTGATGCAAAGTTTACTTTTTGAATTGTTTTTGGTGTCAAGGTGATTTTGATTTAAGATGGAAGAAAAATATTGAATTATCAAAATATATATAACAAGGAAAAGACTTCTTGTTTTACAAGAAGCCTGTTTCCTCGTCATTAGTATGATATAAAACCTTCTTACTTAATTTCTACCTCAGCTCCAGCTTCTTCTAATTGTTTTTTCAATGCTTCAGCTTCGTCTTTAGAAACACCTTCTTTTAAAGGTTTTGGTGATGCATCAACCAATTCTTTAGCTTCTTTTAAGCCTAAACTGGTTAATTCTTTAACTAGTTTTACTACAGCTAATTTTTGTGGACCTGCTGCTTTTAAAATTACATCAAAAGATGATTTTTCTTCTTCTACTGCTGCTGCTGCTGCTGGAGCGGCTACGGCAACTGCTGCTGCTGCTGGTTCAATACCATATTCATCTTTCAAAATATCAGCTAATTCCTTTACTTCTTTAACTGTTAAATTAACTAATTGTTCTGCAAAAGCTTTTAAATCTGCCATTGTATTATTGTTTTAATTTGTTTTTTTAATTTATTTTTTTTAATTATTCTGGTTTTTCCGATAATGTCTTAAGAACTCCGGTTAAGGTATTTGCACCTGATTGCAATGAAGAAAGAACATTAAATACAGGTGAATTAAGCATACCGATAATATCGCCGATAAGCTCATTTTTAGACTTGATATTTATTAATGTATCAAGCTGATCATCACCAATATAAAATGATTCTTCTACGTAAGCACCTTTTAGGATTGGCTTAGGTGAAGTACCCCTGAATTCTTTTATTAATTTTGCAGGTAAATTATTTATATCTGCAATCATTATTGAAGTTGAACCTTTTAATACCGGGAATAATTCAGAGTAATCTCTGCCGGATTTTTCCATTGCTTTTCTAAGCAATGTGTTTTTTGCTACAATCAACTTTACTTCTCTCTTAAAACAAAGTCTTCTTAATTTGCTTGTATTTACTGAATTCAAATCAGATATATCAGTAACATATAAGTAATTAGATGAAGATATTTGTTCAGCTAAAATATTTACAAGTTGATTTTTTCCTTCTTTTCTCATAGTAATTATTTTCTTTTAAGCCACAAACTTTATAAAAAATTTATAAGGTAATGGATTTAGGTTCAACTTTAATACCAGGACTCATTGTACTTGAAAGGTAAATACTTTTAACATAAGTACCTTTAGCTGCTGCTGGTTTCAATTTTAAAATTGTAAGATATAACTCTTTAGCATTTTCTGCAATTTTATCATTTACAAATGATACTTTTGCAACAGCTGCATGAATAATACCGTATTTATCTACTTTAAAATCAATTTTACCTGCTTTTACTTCAGTAACTGCTTTGCCTACATCCATTGTAACAGTACCTGTTTTTGGATTTGGCATTAAGCCTCTAGGACCTAAAATTTTTCCTAACGCTCCTACTTTTGGCATGACGCTTGGCATGGTGATGATAACATCTACATCTGTCCAGCCTGCTTTGATTTTATCAATGTATTCGTCAAGCCCGTAGTAATCTGCTCCGGCTTCTTTAGCTTCATCTTCTTTATCAGGAGTACATAAAACAAGAACTTTTTTTGTCTTTCCAGTTCCATGTGGTAATGTAACGATTCCACGAACCATTTGATTGGCTTTACGTGGATCAACTCCTAAACGTACATCAATATCAACAGAAGAATCAAACTTTGTATTGGAAATATCCTTTACAATTTTTATTGCTTCTTCTAATGAATAGATTCCGTCTTTATCAAATTTCGCTAAAGCTTCTTTTCTTTTTTTTGTCAACTTACCCATTTCGCGTTTTGTTAATATAAATCTGACTATTAAATAATGTTTGCTTTAAACATTACTAAGCGATATTTGCAAAAGGTTTTTCTCCTTTTATTGTTAACCCCATACTTCTAGCAGTACCTGCAACCATAGAAATAGCTGATTCCAAAGTGAAACAGTTTAAATCAACCATTTTCGACTCTGCAATTTGCTGTACATCTTCCCATGAAATTGATGCTACTTTCAATCGGTTAGGTTCAGCTGAACCCTTCTTCAGACTAGCAACATCCATTAATTGTACTGCTACAGGAGGTGTTTTAATTATAAAATCAAAGGATTTGTCTTTGTAAACAGTAATAATAACAGGAATAATTTTCCCTGCACTATCTTGTGTACGAGCATTAAACTGCTTACAAAATTCCATGATATTCACACCTTTAGAACCTAATGCAGGACCTATTGGTGGTGAAGGATTTGCAGCACCTCCTTTAACTTGTAATTTAATGATACCTGTAACTTCTTTTGCCATTTTGCTTTTTTTTACTTAAAGATTAAAAATTTAAGTTTAATTTTTTTTGATAACCTACTCTTTTTCAACTTGCATAAAACTTAATTCTAATGGTGTTTTCCTTCCGAATATTTTTACCATTACTTTAAGCTTTTTCTTTTCTTCATTCACTTCCTCAATAATACCACTGAAACTATTGAAAGGACCGTCAATTACCTTAACAGATTCACCAACTATAAATGGATCATTCATTTCTTCGCCCTGATCTGAAAGTTCATCTACTTTTCCAAGTATCCTGCTTACTTCAGCCGGACGCATTGGTATAGGTTCACCTTTTGATCCTAAAAATCCTATTACGTTAGGAATGCTTTTAATAATATGGGTGATTTCTCCAAAAAGTATTGCTTCAATTAAAACATAGCCAGGAAGATAATTTCTTTCTTTGCTAATTTTTTTTCCTTTTCTAACTGAATATACTTTCTCTGTAGGGATAAGTACCTGCGATATATAATCATGTAAGTTTAAACGGTTAATTTCGCTTTCCATGTATTCTTTCACTTTTCTCTCTTTACCGCTTATAGCTCTGACAACATACCACTTTTTTACCTGATCGCTCATACTATTTAAGAA
>CAIZXK010000435.1 GCA_903936865.1 uncultured Bacteroidales bacterium
AGTGTAGCTTTTTTTCCTCAGTTTTATTTAAAAACAATTGGAAATATATTGCAAAATATAACTTTTTCCCATGTTGGATTTGAACAGACAGGTTTTATAAATTATTCTGTAATTATTTCAAACATCAGCATTTACTCTGCTTTATTTATTGGTATAGTTGTATTAAGTTGGGGTATCCGGGCTTTTATAATAAGAGGAAAAACAATTGAAATAGCACCAACCTGGGGCTGTGGATATGTTGGTTCAGCTCCGAAAGCTCAATATACCGGAAAATCATTTTCAAAACCTTTGGGAAAAATTCTGGGATTTATAGTAATAGAGAAGAAAAAATTTGCCGAAATAAAACAAGGCGAAATATTTCCGGCAAACAGAAAATATGCAAGCAATTATCTTGATTTTTTTGAATTTTTCTTTATCAAATCATTTAGCAAACGGTTGGTGTATGCATCTAATTATTTCAAATTTATACAAAATGGAAGAATTCAATCTTATGTAATTTATGGGATTGTCTTTATTATAGCCATTTTTATTATTACGGCATTAAACGTCATATAATGAACATAATAATAGCATTTATAATATTACCGATATTAATCTCCGTTCTAATACCTTTTTTTAATGTAAAAGTGAAAGGTATAATGGTGTTATTGGTTATTGTTACAAATGCTTTGCTATCATCTTATTTTGCAATTAATTCATTAATGGGTAAAATGTATGAATTTCTAATGCCGGGTAGTTTCGTTACAGGCATAATACCAATTCGTATTGACAGTTTATCTGCATGGTTTATATTGATTATCAACCTTGTATTTATTACAGGGAGTTTTTATGGACTATTTTATATGAATGCTTATAAAAAACAAAAAAATAATATTAGCCTTCATTCTATTGCCTTTTTAATCTTACATGCATCACTAATCAGCATAAGTGTCATTCAAAATAGTATGGTTTTTTTAATTGCCTGGGAAATTATGGCAATATCTGCTTTCTTGCTAGTAATTTTTGAACATGAAAAAACAGCAACCACCAAAGCTGGAATCAATTATTTGATTCAATCCCATGTTTCCATCGTTTTTCTGATGCTAGGATTTATTTGGGTAGCTATTAAACAGGGAAATTTCGATTTTTTGGCAATAACTTCTTATGTTTCTGAAAATCAAAATTCAGCCATAATCTTATTTCTAATCTTTTTTATTGGTTTTGCCATTAAGGCTGGGTTTTTCCCATTTCATACCTGGCTGCCTTATGCACATCCGGCTGCTCCAGCTCATATCTCAGGAATTATGTCGGGAGTTATCATCAAAATAGGAATTTTTGGCATTCTACGTATGCTTTTAATTATTAAACCGGATTACAACATTGTTGGATATTTTATTTTAGTAATTTCATTAATTTCAGGATTATATGGTGTAATGCTGGCTATAATTCAACATAATTTAAAAAAACTGCTAGCTTACCATAGTATTGAAAATATTGGTATTATTGGTATTGGTATAGGAATTGGATGTATTGGAATAGGTTCAGGTAATCAGACTCTTGCTTCACTAGGATTTGCAGGAGCATTATTACACACATTAAATCATGCACTTTTCAAATCTTTGTTGTTCTATACTGCCGGAAATGTTTATCAGGCAACCCATAATCTCAATATTGAAAACCTGGGTGGATTAATTAAAAAAATGCCGCAAACCGCCTTCTTATTTCTAATTGCAGCAATTGCCATTTCGGGAATTCCTCCTTTTAACGGATTTATTTCAGAATTTCTGATTTATAATGGATTATACAATTGGCTGCAAGATTCAACACTTGCTGCATTAGTTACCATTATTTTTTCAATTTTAGGTCTTGTATTGATTGGTGGATTAGCTTTATTATGCTTTACCAAAGCTTTCGGCATTGTTTTTTTAGGAAATCCTCGTCAGGAATTTTATCATGAGATTAAGGAAGTTAGTATATTCCAATTAATTCCACTTTATTTAATTGCATTTTTAATTGCCATTATTGGGTTATATCCAAAATTTTTCCTTAAGCTGCTCGAACAGCCGATTGCATTATTTGCTGGAAAAATTACGAATGGAGATAATGCATTGCCTTTTAATTCGATTGAAGTTTTACAACCAATTTCAATGGCTATGTGGGCTTTGCTCTTATTGGTTTTTCTTATATTTTCAATAAGAAAGTTTTTAACTAAAAAACAAAGTGTATCAATAGAACCTACCTGGGGATGTGCTTATGTAGGTTCAGTGCCAAAAGCACAATATACAGCCAATTCCTTTATAAGATCTTACCGTAAACTTTTCAAACCTTTTCTGCTTATTTTTAAACATAAAAAAGACGTGGAAGGAATATTTCCACAAAAATCTCATTATGAATCACATTCATATGACAGAATAGAAAAATTGCTGATTGATATTCCAATAAGATTACTCAAATCATTTTTCGGACGATTTGTATTTCTTCAGAATGGGAATTTGCAATTTTATATAGTTTATGGAATTGTTTTTATAGTCTCAGTTATTTGTATCCCTGTTATTTATAAAACAATTATTGAATTTATTGATTTTTTAAAACAATTATAATTATGCTGAGTTTTATATTAATAGTAAGTGCAGCAATCTTTTTTACAGGTATTATTATCCGCACAAAAAGCATATTTTCAGGGAGAAAAGGTCCGGGAATCTTACAACCTGTTAAAGATGTTATTCGACTTTTTAGAAAAGGAGCCGTTTATAGCCAAACAACCAGCTTTATATTTCAGATTGCACCAACCATTTACTTTGCTTCTGTTATCATGGCAATGCTGGTTGTTCCTTTTGGACAATACAAAGGGTTTATAAGTTTTAATGGTGATTTTATTTTCTTTGCTTATGTGCTGGCTTTAGGAAAGTTTTTTAGCATTATTTCTGCGATGGATACCGGAAGTAGTTTTGAAGGCATGGGTGCCAGCCGCGAAGCACTTTATTCGATGCTTGCCGAACCTGCTTTTTTTATTCTAATGGGCTCATTAGCTTTACTTACTGGACATTTGTCGTTTCAGGAAATATTTGCAGCTCTGCATATAGGTTCATATATAACTTATGCTCTTGCTATTCTTGCAACCTTTGTTATCCTGATGATTGCCATGATAGAAAATAGTCGTATGCCAATTGATGACCCTAAAACACATCTGGAATTAACTATGATTCAAGAAGTTATGATATTAGATAACAGTGGATTTGATTTAGGATTAATACTGACTGCAGGTTATCTGAAATTTGCAATTTATGGAGCCTTAATTGTAAACTTATTTGTTGGAGTAATTCCTTATGGATATACCATTCCTATGTTTTTCATCATTCAATTTCTTGTTGCTTTAACAATTGGAACAATAGAATCATTTATGGCAAGATTCAGAATGGGGCATAATGCTCAGTTTATTTTTGTGTTAACTTCAGTAAGTTTACTAATCTTTTTTGGTGCATTATTAATTTTAGGAAAATTTATTTAAACTACTAAAATATTAAAAACATGATAGATGTATTACTAATAACATTTCTTATTACACTGTTTTATATGGCTATAGCAAACCGACTGCTCACCTATATAAATGTATTGGCTTTGCAAGGTGTTCTGCTGTTTTTCGTTGTTTTTCTTCAACTTAACGAAATCAGCACATTAAATCTGGTTTTTATTCTTTTGGAAACCATTATCTTTAAATCAATTGCTGTTCCAATTTTTTTGGCTTATGTGTTAAAACGAAACAATATTACACGTGAGGCTGAACCATTTTTGCCTAATTTTGTCTCACTGATAATAACTACCATCATAGTTGTTG
>CAIZXK010000436.1 GCA_903936865.1 uncultured Bacteroidales bacterium
ATATTTTTTCTTTCAACCATAAAGTTCTCTATTAAATCCTTTCTATTCTTTGAATTTAGCAATAATTTGTCTTCGTTTTCTACTTGATTATTTTTAAATAAATTCAATAGCAATGTTTCTTTTTGTGCGTTTTGTTCAAGTTTAAAAAGAAAGAGTATTGTTATTCGTTGAATTTTAATAGTAACATCATAAAAATCTTCAGCAGATTTCGTAAAAGTACCATTATCATAATAAACATATAATTTTAGGAATGCACTAATAACTTTAGCTCCTTGACATCTTATATCCTCAACTTGTTTTAAAATAAGGTCAAAATTACTGCTGTTATTTGCGAGTATATCAACAACTTTTGATGAATAATCAATAAAAAAAGAAGAAATATCATAAAAGTTTAATGCTGCATTTTTACTTTCTTTATAAAATTCTGATTTTTTTTGAACTGTTAAAATAATTTCATTCTTAACAGTCTCTATTTCTTTAGTAATAATTCCAATATCTTCTTTTGTTGCAATATTTTTTCCTTTTTGAATAAAATAACTTTTCTTATATACAAGATATAATCCAATAAATATCAATATAATATCAATAATAAAATGTATGTACATAATATATATTTTTAGTTGAAAAATAATTTAAGCCATATTAATAAGTTCAACATTAAATTAAAACGATCGTACTGCTCTTACATTGTGTGTGTTGTACTTGTTTGACCAATCCTGATTACCATAATAGAAATGCTGATAATATGCATTTTGCGAATAAATAGTATTTTGTTCTGTAGAACTCCAATACATCTCATCAGCAAATCCACCAATTGCAATTTTATTCAAATAAAGAATATATAACTCATCTTTGCTAGGCAAATACCAATCGCTATAACCATTTAATATTAAATTACTACATATTCTGGCTGCAATGCTTATAGTTGAACAACCATTTAATATATCAATAGTATTTTGATTACCTGTTCCAATTAAAATACCATCTGCACCTGCAATTGAAATGCCAGAACAACCCCATTCAACAGATGAACTTTGATCACTTTGTGAAGCTATTAAACCATGTGGTATGTTTAGATCAAATCCTATATCAAATGGCTTTAATATATAAGCAACTATACCTCCTTGAAAAAATTGTCCAACTTTTGGAGATGTAGTAAAAATTACTTGGTTACCATAAGATGTCCCAATACTATTTGTTGCATAAGCTCTTACGTAATTCATAGTACCTGAGTTTAACCCAACAATATTACTTATAAAACTCCCTGTTCCACTTCCATTTATTGTTTTATTGTTTGCAATTGTAGGATTTTGAGAAGTACTCCAACAGACACCCTTCTCAATTATATTTAAACCTCCATCACTTGCAATATTTCCACCAGAAACTGCTGTTGTATCAGTTATAGAAGTTGCATTATTTGTTGTTAATACAGGAAGTGTAGGCTGTAAAGTTATAAAGCTTTCTTCATTACTATAAGCTGTACCCAAATTATTAGTAGCATAAGCTCTCACATAATAAGAAGTACTTGGATTTAAGCCAGTAATATTACTTGTGAAAGCTGTAGATCCTGTACCATTTTCTGTTTTATTGTCAGCAATTGTAGGTTTGGGAGAAGTATTCCAGCAAACTCCTTTTGCTATTATGGGCAAACCTCCAGTACTTATAATATTACCACCAGAAATGGCACTATTATATGTTATTGATGAAATTGAAAATGTTGTTAATTTAGGAATTGAAGTTATTGTAGTAAATGTTTTTTCTTCTCCGTAAGCTGTTCCAACTCCATTGGTTGCATAAGCTTTTAAATAAAATGTTGTATTTGGTGCTAAGCCTTTTGGATTACTGATAAAGCTACCAATACCAATACTATCCATAGTTTTACTATCATTTATTGTAGGGTTTTGCCAGGTACTCCAGCATACACCACGGGCATTGATTTCAGCACCTCCATCAGAACTTATATCACCACCACAAATAACTGAAGAATCGGTAATGTCGGTAATATCTTTTGTTGTTATTTTAGCCAGATTGGTAGATGTTTTGAAAGTTAATGCATTACCGTAAGCAACACCAATTGGGTTAATTGCATAGGCTCTAACATAATAGGTTGTAAAAGGTTTTAATGTTGTTAGTTTGCTTATAAAAGATTCTTTGCCAATAGAATCAATTGTTTTGGTATCATTTATGCTAGGATTTGGAGAAATACTCCAGCAAACACCGTTTGATGTAATCTTTGCTCCACCATCATTGTTTATTATACCACCTGTAACAGCAGAAGAGTCTGTTATTTCACTTAAAACAACGGTTTTAATTTCAGGCACTTTATTAATAAAAACCGTTTTTAATAAATCAGGATTTTCATCTTTTTCGCATCTTATTAAAAAGAAGATGCTTGTAATTGCTATTGTATAAAGAATATATTTTTTCATACGATCACAATTTAAAATTTCATGCGATAACCCACACTGATTGTAAGTTTATTGAACTTGTTTTCTATAGTATTTGTTAAGCTTTTCTGTAAATCACATTCTATAAAAATATTATTTTTCAATGGAAAACATTGTAATCCAAGTTTCCAAAAAGGAGCAGTTGTATTGAGATAGGAAATGCGATTATTATCAATATCTTTTGCATTTAATCCTCCGATAAATACACCAATTCCCAGGTATGGTTTTACACGATTGGATATTTCTCCAAGATATGGTATTGGTAATATACAAATATTTGCTATAAAACCGGCTTGTATAATGCTGTTAATGTTATTACTTAAGCCCGGATTATCAAATTTTGTCATGGTATAACCTGCTTCCAGCATAAATGGAAAGTATTGGATACGACTAGCTATCTGGAAGTTATATATAGGCTTGATATCTGTTGTCTGAAATTGCAACTCGTTAGTAAGGGAATAGCCTGCTTTAATTACATCCCATTGAAAACGGTTTTCCATCAGTTTTTTGTAAGAAATCAATTTAGTTTCCGGCATTTCAAAAACAAAAAATCTTTCACCATTGTTAGCAACCAATATACTTCTACTCATAGTTCTAATTCTATTACTTAGTTTAATACTATGTTCTCCATAAGACAACGATATTTTTTTGGGAGTTAAGCCAATATATTTCCCATCAACCGTTAGCTCTGCAAAAGAAGGTGAAGATGAGATGGTAATTTCTGTAGCTGAAGCCATTTTTTCATTTACTTCTGTAGTTTTGTTTTCATTTATGGTAATGGTTTTGTTAATGGTTTCCAATCCTTCCTTTGTAAGTATCAGATTATATTCACCAATTAGTAAATTATTTATTGTATTTGGGGTGGTTCCATAGTTTTTGCCGTTTAAAGTAATTATTGCCATGGGAGGCATGGTAATTATATCTATTTTACCATATCGGGGAGTGGGTATTAATTCAACTTTTAGTTTTTCACCGGCTTTGGTTTCAATATCTTTTTTATGAGTAATATGTTTGTCTTTTCGGGCTTCAATGGTATAAATACCTGCATCCAGTCGTCCCTGCCAGAGTCCTGTTCCTTTTTCATTATTATCAATCCATATTGTAGCATCATTAGGTGCGGATATTTCTACTTCTGCAAAATTTGGTTGCATAGTTAAGGTTAGCGGTGTGGTTTCATTGTCTTTTATCATTAGCTTTTGCGAACTGGGTTGAAACATTTGCTTGGTAATGGTTACGGTATGTTCTCCACTGGCTAGCGTGTCTGTTTTTGTGGGAGTAGTCCAGCTTATGGTTTTGCCGTCAATCATAATGGTAGCTCCGTCTTCGGGTTGGCTGTTGATTTGTAAAAACCCAAAGGCAGGCAATAATTGTATGGTTTGGGTTACATTTTCTGTCTTAATATCAAACTTACCAACTGTATTGTGATAGTAAGGAGCTTCCACCCTGTATTCATACTTTCCGGGTTTAAGTTTTTTTTGAGCATTACCAATACCAGCAAATACATTATCAAGATAAATCATGGAATTACTTGGTGTGGCTGTAATAAGCAACCATTTGCTTTCAATTTCTTCAACCAACGTATTTGTGATTTTTCCAGTAATCAATACCATTTCATAATCGGTAGCTTTTTCGATAGAAATTGGATAAGTATAATCACGTAATAGTCCCAGGTTAGGATGTTTGATGGTAATTCGTTTTGCACCATAACCAACCCATATCCAATATTCTCCGGTTTTATATTCTGAACCCAATATGCCTGCTCCATCTCCCTCAAAGCTAAATCCGGTTTGTGTTGTAACTATTTTTATTACTGCACAAATATCACCATTTTTGTCTTTCTTGGGTGCATCAATACGGGCAGTCATGCTGTTATCAAGTTTTTTGAAAGATGTAACAGTGTAATTGTTGTTGTTTTGAGCTTTACTATTTAAAGCTGTAAATAAAACTAAAAGAAAAAATGTATTAATATATTTCATTTTCAATAAATTAAAATAGTTTAAAAATCCTGAACGCCATAAATACTACCATCAGCATTTTTCTCAGGTTGCCATGTACGCACATGAATTACCGGTTCTTTTGGATCTTTTAAATCAACCAATAGAAATAAATATCCACTATCTCCATAGTTTGAAGAAAAATAATCCTGTTTTAACTGTATGCCATATACTTCTTCTCCTCTGGCTGATTTACGGATATTACTTTCATTAAATCTCAGATTGATAAATTCATTGCTGTTAAAGCAGAAACGAAGATTTTTCAGATATTGTTCTTTGGTTTGAATGTTATAGCGGACAATCTTATTTTCTTTGTATTTTACTTCTCCTGTATTTTTAATCTTTACAATAGACCCAGTTATGATAATTGCATCATCAGAAAAAATTTGTTCAATATAATCCATTCGCTTTAAAGCATAAGCAGTTTTGTAGTTTTCCAGAAAATTGACAATAATTACTTTTAACTCATCACTCCAGGGTTTGTCTGGTGTAAGTATGTCTTGCAACGTATTTTGATTTAATCCAAAAGTCAGACTTTCTATTTTCTTATCAGAGTTAAATGAAAACACAACATCTTCTACAAACTTTCTATTATTAGTTGGAAAATAAAAACTCATCTTTAA
>CAIZXK010000437.1 GCA_903936865.1 uncultured Bacteroidales bacterium
AAATAGCATCATTATACAAAGAATAAAAAATACAGGTAACTACCATTCCATTTAAACTACATCGAACAATCACCAACCATACAGCATCTGAGTATTGTTGTAAATAAAATCATAACACTTCAGGTTCAGCCATTCCAATATTAGAGTGTACTTGAAAGTGGTACAGAAATACTTCAAAATAAAGTTGGAAATGTCATAAAATTAGGGTAGTTTTGTAGGTAGTTATAAAATGGTACAGCTATGAAAGTATTTTATTCCAGGGTTTCAAGTAATGATGGTAGTCAAAATCCAGAAAGGCAACTGCAGAACCTAACCCAATTTGATTACATTCTAACGGATTATTGTAGTGGTGCAATTCCATTGTATCAACGACCAAAAGGAAGTCAAATTAAGAAGCTAATTGATGATGGAACATTAAAGCACTTAGAAATACACAGCATAGATCGCCTAGGAAGAAGTACACTTGATGTGCTAAGTATATGGGAAGAACTAACCAAGAAAGGAATTACCATTATATGCAGAAATCCGAATATTCAGAATATAAATGATGATGGGAAGGTGGATATGTTCAGCCAACTGATGATGAGTATCCTAAGTACTATGGCATCGTTTGAGAGGGTATTAATTAGAGACCGCCAAATGGAAGGCATTAAGATACGTAAAGATAAGATGCTGTATTCAGGGCGCAGAATAGGAACCACAGATACACCAGAACGATTACTTCAAAAGGAAAAATCAAAGAAGATACTGATGTACATAGATAAAGGCTACCCATACCATGAAATAGCTAAGATTGTACCGTGTTCAAAAAGCACCATAGTTAAGATAAAGAAGGCAAAAGAAGCACTTACTGCAGTTGCATAAATAGGGGGTAAATAATAATTTATTATATACAGTAAATACGTTCTATAAATTGTATATTTGTAATAAAATAAAACAGATATGAAAATAAACAATTGGAAGGATAAAGCAATCAAACGTTCACTGGAAATCAAGAAGCTGACGAAGAAAATAAAAGAATTGGAAGCATCAAGGGAAGAATGGAAACGTAAATCTATGGAACATAAATCACGTGCTGATAAACTGGAAGATAAGTTCATAAGATTGAAAGAAAACATCAATAAAGTTTTATCAGAATTTGTCTAAAATTAATTATAAAAAAGGGTGAAGTTAATTATTAATTTAATATGCTATTTACGTCCTATTTTATAGTTTTGAATAAAAAAACACTTCAGATTACAGATATTATAATTATCTTTGTAAGGTGAACTACAGATGATTATATAATTGTTTTACCATTGTTTAACCATCAAAAAAAAATAGCACTGTAAGTGTTTATTTTACAATGCTATTATAAGTTTTTATTGTGACCCCGCCAGGATTCAAACCTGGAACCTTCTGATCCGTAGTCAGATACTCTATTCAGTTGAGCTACGGGGCCGATTTTTTATAGAGTGCAAAGATACAAAAAATAAATTAACAGCAAGGTGTTTTTTAAAATAATTGCTCATTTTTTGCGTTTCATTTTAATAATCAATAAAATTAATGTAGGTTTGTACATTATTTTTTAAATGTATCGAATATGATAAGAAAACTAATGTTTTTTGTATTTTGCTTTAGTATAATTACCATTAATATATTTAGTCAAAACGGATTAAATACCTCTGCATTTTCAGCTGGTTTTAAAATGGATAAGGGAAATTTAACTCCAATTTATGATGTGAAAAAAAAAGATAAAACTATCGATAAAAGAGGTTTGACTTTTGGGATTAACATGGGAATGATTAAAGGAAATGGTTATAATGCAATGAATTACAATGGGGATACTGTTAAAAACGAAAATAGTATAAACTATATTCTTAAGAACACCTATCATTATAATGAAATTAAACATGTATTAAATGAAAGAAATTTCAGGTTGTATTCAATTCCGGGTAATATGTCGTATGATGCTTCTATAATGGTAGGATTTTATGCAAGATATAACTATAATAATTCAACAGGTATTTTTATACAGTTTAATTTTTCAAAACTAAGTACAAACGGATTGTTTGCGTTAAGTGTTGATTCAGCTACTTTTACATCTGAACCCGCTTTGAGATATTTTTCAATTTATGGGCAAGAAGAGCGAACTTATATTGATATTGGTTTACATAAAGAATATTATTTAGGAGAAAAAGCAAATTTCTTTGTTAATGGAGGAATAAATTTTACAAATACATTAGTAACAAAAAATGGGATTACAATAAATGATTTAGATTTTAGTATTATTAATGTATATGGAAATCAGTCTTATGTGCCAGGGTCTGGTGCACAACCCTATGAAGTAAGGCAAGGAGGTATTGGATTCGGATTTTTTGGAGGTTGTGGTTTAAATTTGAATTTTAATGAAAAAATAAGTGTTGATCCAGGTCTAAATATTTATTATCAAAGCATTAAACTTTTAGGTTATGAACAATATAGATTGAATTATTATCTTTATATACGATTAATG
>CAIZXK010000438.1 GCA_903936865.1 uncultured Bacteroidales bacterium
AATCGCAACAACCACACACTGCGAACCAAAATAATCCGAGGCCTCTTTTATCAAACCGGGATTTTTTACAGCCGCAGAATTAATCGCAATCTTATCCGCCCCAGCTTGGAGCAGAGCTTTCATATCGTCAATAGAATTAATCCCACCACCCACTGTGAACGGAATAAAAATCTGCTTGGCAACTTCCTCAACCATTTTCACTGTGGTTTTTCGGCCCTCGTTTGTCGCCGTGATATCAAGAAAAACAAGCTCATCCGCGCCTTCATCTGAATATTTTTTTGCTAATTCAATGGGGTCGCCCGCATATTGCAAATTCTCAAAATTGGCAATGGCAGAATCCAAAACCAACAGGAAATATGTTAAATTCTGTAAAATTTATTAATGATAACATTGGTTATTCAGTTGGTAATTTGGGTACTATTATTAAAACTTCTGATGGTGGAACAACATGGGTAACTCAAAATGCTGGTACTTTAAGTAATTTATTTTCAGTTTTTTTTATTGATGCCATTATAGGTTATGTTGTTGGTGATGATGGTAAAATATTAAAAACTACAAATGGAGGTACAACATGGATAACAAAATCTTCAGGTACTTCTGTTCATTTACATTCAGTTTTTTTTATTGATGCTAATACAGGTTATGTTGTTGGTGCTGGTGGCAAAATATTAAAAACTACAAATGGAGGTACAACATGGATAACACAATCTTCAGGGATTACAACATATTTATATTCTGTGTATTTTTGTGATATTAACACTGGTTATATTGTTGGAGAAGCTGGAAAAATACTTAAAACTATCAATGGGGGAACAACTTGGGTAGCTCAAACCTCGGGCACTTCAAATATATTAGTATCTGTATCTTTTGTTAATTCAAACATAGGATATGTTGTTGGAGAAGCAGGAAAAATACTTAAAACAATCAATGGGGGAACAACTTGGGTAAATCAAACATCAGGTGCAACTAATTTCTTTACTTCTGTTAATTGTATTAATGCAGATACAGTATATGCTTTAAATTTAAATGTTGTATATAAAACTACTGATGGGGGTAATAACTGGACAGCAAATAATTGTAATAATTCTGGAGTTTTTTATTCAATGCACTTTACAAATTCAAATACTGGATATGTATCTGGTACTTATGGAACTATTAAAAAAACAATTAATGGGAGTTTAGATTGGTTAGATTTAAACAATAGTGTACGGAAAAACATTAAAGATACTTATTTTATAAATTCAAATACTGGATTTTCAGTGGGGGAAAACGGAACTATTTTAAAAACAATTAACGGAGGTAATACATGGGTAAATCAAACTCCTATTTCAACTTATAAATTAAATTCAATATATTTTAAAGATGCAAATACAGGTTTTATTGCAGGAAATCAAAATAGCTTTTTTAAAACTACCGACGGGGGAAGTACCTGGCAGAAACAGGCGACAGAACCGAGATCAACCCTGTTTTCGATATTTTTCATTCCTCAGAGATCGACAAATA
>CAIZXK010000439.1 GCA_903936865.1 uncultured Bacteroidales bacterium
CTGAGTGCTGCTTTTTCGAGTCGTACAGGTACATTTTCAAAGCCATCGCGGGCAGCATTTATCAAAAAAGGAATGCTCACAAATGCCATTGCGGCAGCTATACCCAATGGATTTCCAACAAAGTCGATACCAACCGAAGATGCTGCTTTTCCTAATGCAGAATTTCTAGAAAGGAATCCCAATATAGCAATTCCGGCAGCAGAGTGGGGGATAACTATTGGTAAATCAATTATTCCTGATACCATTTTTTTTAAATAAAAATTTTTACGAGCCAATACATAAGCCAGAGGAATAGCTCCGATTGCCATAAAAATTGTGGCTCCCAACGAAGTAAAAAGAGTGAGCCGGATGCTTTTCATTACTTCCGAATCTCTTGCAGTTGCAAATAATTCGGGTGCCGATGTTGCCAGAAACATTCCCAGTAATGGTGCTATGATAAATAATAATACCAACGCACTTAATAGTAATAAAATTAGCTTATAGGCATGTTTCATCATTCTTTACTTTTGGCAAAAGGTTTTAAGGATTCGGGCAACGAATTATAATTTATAATTTCAGGTTTTTCTATTTTAGGCTGACCGTTTTTTTCCATAATTGCCAAACCTTTTTCCAGTAAATATTTTGCAAAAGCTTCAGCAGCAATTTTATTGGGTGCATTCGTTGGAATCGTAAATCCGTAAACCATTGTTTCTCCGGTTTGCGTGATGGTTTCACCTGGTTTTTTACCTTTAACAACTACAGAAACTTTGGCGTAATTATTGGCAAATTCTTTGTTTCCCAAATTTATCTGAGCCGGCAAAGCAATGTATTTTAATCCGTGTTGTATGGCAACCGAACGATATATAAAAAGAAAATCGATATCTCCGCTTTCGAGTGTTGCGAGCAAATCGACTTCTTTGGGACGGATGTATTGATTGTCTTTCATTTTAATTTTTTCATATAATCCTTTTATTCTGTAATAATTTTCAGCCAGTTGCAACGTAAGTAATGTTCGGTAACCACAAGGATCAGCATCGGGATCGGAACGACCGTAAGCCACATCTTCTGACATCAAAATACGTGTCCAGTTTAAGCTGTCTATTTCATTGGCTTTGCGCGATTTGGGCTGATAAGCAATTACCATTTCATTGGTAGCAAATGGAATATTCCATTCTGCAAAATCAGGAATCAATAGTTTATCAATAACTTTATAATCGGCAGAAAGAAGTAAATCACAGGGTTTGTTAAGTTCGGTAATTTTGCGGGCACATTCTACACTTCCGGTGGCTTCGCATAAAATTTCGACGTTGGGATGCAATACTTTAAAAGAATCAACCAATTCCTTTACCGGAACTACAAGGCTTCCGGCATGAAAAACTATAAGTTTTCCACTTAATGTATCTGATTGATTATTATTTTTATCATTGGTTTTTTGTTGGTTACAACTCCATAATAATATGGTTAAAAACAATAAAATAAATAGTTTTTTCATCTGTATTTTATTTAAATATTAAAGATGGAACTCTCCAAAATAAACATTCCCCTGTGTGTGAATATTTTTTCATGGCTCGTTTCAAATATGTTTTTTTGCAAAGATAATACAATATGAATTTTTTTACAACTCAAATAAAATAATTTTAGTTGCATTGATAAAATATCTAAAATCAGGCAATATTCTACAAAAAATGCTTGCACGAAAACCAGTGAACCCGATTTCATATATGATTATGGCATCACTGACACCAGTGAACCCGATTTCATTAATGATGATGGCATAATTGATACCAGCGAAGCCAATTTCATTAATGATGATGGCATAATTGATACC
>CAIZXK010000440.1 GCA_903936865.1 uncultured Bacteroidales bacterium
AATGGTGCTGATGGTAAAACAGTTTTAAACGGCACTTCAAACCCAACATCATTGATCGGTAACAATGGCGATTTTTATATAAACACCATTTCCAATATTATTTTTGGACCCAAAGCCTCGGGGCAATGGCCTGTAGTTGGTGTGTCTTTGGTTGGTCCACAAGGTTTAACAGGTACTACAGGAGCTTCCGGCCCGCAAGGTCAAGCGGGTGCTACAGGTCCAACCGGTACTCAAGGCCCCATTGGATTAACTGGTCTTGCAGGTCCACAAGGTGCCATAGGTTTAACTGGCCCGCAAGGTCCACAAGGACCAGCCGGAGCGAATGGTATAAATGGTGCTGATGGTAAAACAGTTTTAAACGGCACTTCAAACCCAACATCATTGATCGGTAACAATGGCGATTTTTATATAAACACCATTTCCAATATTATTTTTGGACCCAAAGCCTCTGGGCAATGGCCTGCAGTTGGTGTGTATTTGGTTGGTCCACAAGGTCTAACAGGTCCTACAGGAGCTTCCGGCCCGCAAGGTCCACAAGGCCCTCCAGGTGGAGGTGGGTTTACCCATTATGTTGGTCAACCTTTTGGTGGTGGTGTCATTTTTTATCTCGAAAAAGATACAAATGGTATAGAACATGGCCTTGTTTGCCATACCGAATTTTTATGCCAAGCATGTTCTTGGAGTAACATCACATCTGGTTGGGTTGGCATTCCACCCAGCAGTTCCAATTTAGGAACCAATGGTTTAGTATGGAGCAATATGATTGTTAGTCAAAATGGTCATACCAATAGTGCAGCAAAACTCTGTCTTGATCTGGTGAGTAATGGATACAATGATTGGTACCTTCCATCTATTGAAGAGTTGTACCAGCTATGGGCTAATAGGTATGCAGTAATTAAGGGACTTTCAACTATCCCAGGGGCAATAACTATTAACGGTTCCACATATTGGTCAAGTTATGAATACAACAGTGCAGGGGCCTATTATATGTCATTTCTTCTTGGTGCTCAAGTGCATGTAGGCTCCATTAATAAGAGCACATCCACGCTATCCGTTAGGGCTATTCGGGCTTTTTAACCATTCAGCTATTTAATAATTTTAGATATACCGCGAAGCGGTTGAATTTTTTTAGGAATTAGTGAAATGTCAAGTTTGCTTGAAAATTGCCGAATGAAGACACAAAATCACGAAAGTATTATTTTTTGAAAATAGGCACTTTACAGTGAACTTACGGTGTCTAAAACTGCTTAAGACTTGTTGTTGGGTATCTTTAGGTTTAAGTAAGATTTTGGTAGGGAGTATAAGCATAAGGTTGTTTAGATTTTTAAGTAAGTGATGATCATTCTCAACCAACGAACCGCTAACAGCACATTTGCAATAGGCGGGGTTTCTTGCTCCGCAGACAGTTTTGTGGTAGCCAAAAGTGCAGTTTTCCTAATGAACATTTGTGCTGAAAGACCCGTCCATCGCCAAGCTGTCAAACGTTAGCGGTCATTGCAGATCGACTTCCAAACCGACAAATAGAGCCAAAATCGAAAAAACAATTTAAACAATGAAAAATTTTTTATCACAAATGCAAGTTTTTACTCTTTTGACAATCCTACTTTTTGGGATTGCCTGCAACGGACCAGTTATTAAAGATTTGCCCAAAGAAAAGGAAGATTTAAAACTAATAAAAACCATAAGTGACCCCCAATTTGGAAATGTTCGATGTAGTTTAAAAGACAATGAAGGTAATCTTTGGTTTGGAACAACTGAAAAGGGGCTTTATAAGTATGACGGAAAATCGTTCAACCAATTTACAGTAAAAGATGGGTTAGATTGTAATAATATTTATTGCATTTTGGAAGATAAAAATGGTAGATTTTGGATAGGTACTGAAAAGGGACTTTGTCTTTATAATGGCAAAACATTTGACAAAATCCAGATTCCTTTACCAAAAAACCTGCCTCCTAACAAGAATCCCTACTATCAAAACCATTGGGTTTACAGTATATTGCAAGCAAAAAGCGGAAAACTTTGGTTTGTAACGATTGATGGTGTCTATATTTACGATAGCAAATCTTTTACACATTTTCCAATTAATGAAGCCGCAAATGGCTTTTTGACCAGTAATGATAAGGTGGAACGCATTTTAGAAGATAATGCAGGTAACATTTGGTTAGGTGGTCGAACTAATGAAGGTGTTTTTCGTTACGATGGTAAATCTATAACTAACTTTAAACTACAAGAATTAATCCAAGGACAAAATGGACCAAGGCCAAAACCACATAGTTGGGGGTGGCCTCAATTGCAGGACAAAAATGGGAATCTTTGGTTCAGTAATTGGGGTGGAGTCTACCGTTATGATGGAAAAACATTTACAAGTTTTTCATCAAAAGATGGCTTAACAGGTACAATGATTGCTAGAATTATCGAAGACAAAAAGGGAAACTTTTGGTTTAGCGGTGATGGACTTTTTCGTTACGATGGAAAATCTATCACTCCTTTTACAACAAAAGATGGACTAGCCAATTTAGGTGGTTGGTCAATTTTGGAAGATGCAATTGGAAATCTTTGGGTGGGTACGAAAGAAAAAGGTCTATATATTTTCGATGGAAAAGAATTTATTACTTATTCAGAATATAAACAATAGCCTGAAAATAACTAACTGACAAAATTTGCAACAATACACAAAAGTGAGCAAAAGCAACGAACTGCTAACAAACGCTATAGCATATGCGGGTTTTCGTGTTCGTTGAAACAAT
Source organism: uncultured Bacteroidales bacterium (assembly GCA_903936865.1). GTDB lineage: Bacteria > Bacteroidota > Bacteroidia > Bacteroidales > JACABE01 > JACABE01. Next base: position 2,748 of record CAIZXK010000440.1, read on the forward strand.
TTAAATCTTTAAATCCATTTGTGCTGGCAGACAGTTGAGCAACAATTTATTCCCGGACTTGCCATAGATTCAGCTGTTATAATGCATTTTAAAAAGACATACAATTGAGATACATATTCTACATATTGATAATTTTGCCTTCCTTATTGTTTGGACAGACAGCTAGCTTTTCAGCTGATACAATCCGATTCTATAATGAGAAGAATAGTAGAACAGCTATTTATGACAAAATAATGGAAGCCGAGTGGAAAATTAACGGTCAGACACTTCATTATGGCTCAAAACCAATATCCGTTATTACAGACAATATAATTGACACCATTTTTTTCAGACAATTCAAAAATTCTAAATGGGACACATTGATATGTAATATTAATAAACATACGCATTATACTTTTCAATATAACGAATGTTGCGGTGGTTTTAACATTTCTGACGAGACAGCTAAATTTATTATAGGTTCTGTAAATTTTAAAATTAAAAACATAGACACTAAAAAACTATTTCTCGGAACACTTGGAGAAGCTGGAATAATTGTAACCTCAGAATTTAATGATACTTTGAAGCCCGGATGCAGAAGTGCTTTGTCCCCAAATGTATATCAACTTACTTTTAGAGAAATTGGAATTTGTAAAGACACTGTTGATTGTAATGAAGGAACTTGTCTATATGAGAAAGGAAATGAAGAATTAAATTATGAGTATAGCTATAAAACAATTTTTCTTATACTTAACTGCTTATTTTTACCATTAAGTAATAAACCTATAAGCGTAACGTATGAACAAAAAAGTGGAAAGCTTGAAATTGAATAAAAAAGCGCTCTATAACATTCAGTCGTTTACCAAAAATCCTTTTCTCAAAAAATCCCATTAGGCAGAAAAGCTAATGGGGTTTTGGTCTATACGGTTCCGAAAGCTTCGGAAACGGAATAAATATTCAGCGAAACCTTTACTAGGCAATTAATCCTTAGGTGAAAAACTCAGGCATATTTTATGTCCATTATGTTGTAATTATCAATTACTTTTCTGTTTGATTTGAGTTTTAAATTTGTTTTCTTCATTATTTTTGAAAAAGTTCCAAATTCTGAACAGATTCCGGATGTAAAATTAATTTATAAAAATCTTTGGATTTATAATTTTTTTAATACTTTCGTTACCTCAAACTTTGCTTTTGCTTTGCAAAAGGTTTCACTTTAACAACATCTTGCTGTTTTTGATGTTTTATAACAAAAATGATAATAAACAACAATAAATTAATAGTATAGCAGTTTGTTACAGGAAATGGTTTTGTTACACCTGCTTGTAAGCAGGCTACAGTATTTTAGCCACCATTTTAGAACGGCACATTATTAACAACTTAATAAATAATAAATGAAAAAAATTATAACTTTGACATTTTTTATATTAGTTACAGTATATGCTAATACTCAAGGTATATACATCAAAACTTTTGGTAATAGTAATGATAATCCAATAGTTTTTTTGCACGGTGGACCTGGTTACAACTGTGTGAATTTTGAAGTAACTACAGCACAGAAACTTGCAGATAAGGGCTGCTTTGTAATAGTTTACGATAGACGTGGAGAAGGGCGAAGTAAAGACCCAAATGCCAAGTTTAGTTTTAAGGAAACTTTTGATGACCTAAAAAGCATTTATCAAGAATATAATCTGACAAGTGCAACGCTAATTGGACATAGTTTCGGTGGTATCGTTGCAACGCTTTTTGCAGAAACTAATCCTGAAAAAGTTCAATCTGTCATTCTTGTTAGTGCTCCTGTTTCTTTGCAAGCAACTTTTAAAAATATTATCTCAAAATCAAAAAGTATCTATCAAACAAAAAACGACAGTGTAAACTTAAACTACATTTCAATGCTTGAAAATATGGACACTACAAGTATTGAATATAGTTCCTATTGTTTTGTACATGCTATGCAAAATGGTTTTTATGCTCCAAAAAATCCGACAGCAGAAGCAAAAAATATTTATTCTAAATTTAAAACAGATACACTATTGACAAAATATGCTTCTAAGATGACTGTTAAAGCACCAAAAGGATTTTGGAAAAATGAGAAATATACAACTATTGACCTTACAAGGAATTTACAAGCGTTACAAAAACAAAAAATAAAAATCTATGGTCTATATGGTAAAGAGGATGGACTTTATTCTTATGAACAAGTTATTAATTTGCAAAATTTAATTGGAACGAGTAATCTAAAATATTTTGACAACTGCTCTCACAATGTATTTATTGACCAGCAGTCACAATTTATTGATGCTATATATTTGTGGACAAAATAAGAGTTGGAGCTAACATTCAGTCGTATAGCCGAAATCCCCTTCACAAAAAATCCCATTAGCTTTTCTGCCTAATGGGATTTTTTGTTTAAATACTCCCAAAAGCTTCGCAAACGGAATACAATTTTCAGCGAAATTTTATTGAAAATAGTTTGTCTTTTTAAAGAAAAACGCAAACCGATTTTTGTTTATAAATATGGTTCTTATAAAATATTTTTAACTCTTTTATAATTTGAGAATTTCAAAAAAGAAGAATCTGAAAACCATTTCTTGCTTTTTTATTTATTAGAATTTTTAACATCAGTTTGACAAACCAATTCTATGAAAAAATGTTACTTTAGCAAACTTATATTTATAGTAATAGTAATTTTAAATTAGTAAAAAGATTTCATATATGAAAAAACTCATGATATTATTATTTCCATTTATTGTTGGTTCGGCAATGACTCAGACTCAAATACCTGAGGGTGGTTTTAACAATTGGACACCTTCTTCACTTAATACATATTACGAACCATCCGGAGGTTGGTGGACTACACTAAATACATTGACATCATTGGGTGGACCGGTAACAGTAAGCCGAAGTACGGATGTCCATTCCGGAACTTATGCTGCCAAATTGGAAACTAAGCAATGGGGTACTTTTCTGATTGCTGGTTTGCTGGCTTCAGGCAAATTTATTATGACATCCCCATATATTGAGTTGGGCAAACCATTTACCGATAAGCCATTGAAATTCAAGGGATGGTATAAGTTTGCGTCCGTTAATGGAGATTCTGCTGGGGTTGTAGCTTTACTAACCCGTTTCAATTCGGGTACCGGCAAAAAAGATACCATAGCTATGGCTAATCAAATGTTTCTAAATAGCATTTCAGTATATACACAGTTCGATCTTGATTTTAACTACAAAATTTCAGGTTTGAATCCTGATACCATAATAATGGTGTTTACCTCGAGTGCCGATGGAGGCAATTTCAATGGACAGGCTGGAAATACTTTATTAATAGATGATGTTTCGTTGGAATATTCCAATGGTTTAGCGGAAATTCTTATGCCTGAATTTATAGTGAATGCATATCCTTTGCCTGCTAATGAACAACTTTCGCTGGAATTTAAAACCGCTGATCCTGAACAATTATTATGCCATATTTATGCCATTGACGGACGCTTGGTGAAGTCGTTTTCACCTGACAGTGAAAAACACCAGCTTAATGTTTCTGACTGGCAACAGGGCAGTTATATTTTACAGGCTTGTATTGGCAATAATATAGTTTCTTCAGCTAAATTCATAGTGAAACATTGAAAAAGAAACTACTCCTTTTAATATTTATTTTCTTATTTTGTTGTTTTAGATCAGGTTATGCTCAAAACATCAACTTAGGTATTGGATTAAATTACGGTGGTCCATTGCCAACGGAATTCGTTGACAGTGCTTCTGGTAGCCCTATACTTGGTTTGATGGCAGGTATGTCATACTCAATTCCTCTTAGTAAACGATTTTCGTTTTCAATGGGATTATATTATTCATTCCGCGGTGTAGAGTATAGTCAGAGTTTTACCCGAGATACCTTGTTTACTGTGGCTTTTAATGGAGTTAGCGGGCAAGTGCCGTCTTATTATACTGCTCATGTAAATGGGTCTATGCATTTACATTATATTGATATTCCTTTATTGTTAAATTACCGTATCGGTAAGTTTCAATTGATTTTTGGTCCCTACTTTTCGGTTTTAGTGGCGGGAAAAGATGCTGGCAATTTGCGAGTAGTTATAGGAACAGGTTTGCTTATAGATGATTATAAAGATGAATATGATAATTTTAAGGCAATACGCAAAGTGGAACAGGGTTTTATGATAGGTTCAATAATGCCCTTTTATAAAAACTTAAGTATAGAAACTAAGGTCTCCCGCAGCTTTTTCAGTCTTTATAGCCCGGGTGAATTACCCGACAGAGGTCAAGGAGGTGGCAAGATGTTTAATACCTTTATGCATTTGGGATTGGTTTATAAATTATAAACGAATCGTGAAATGTAATTCTAAAAATGAATAGGTCTTATTAATAATTATTGAAAAATGAAAACTTTAATTTACTCATTTGCTTTATTTTATTATACATGGATAGGTTATAAAAAAAAGAACAGCAATAATTTTGTAACTATATGAGCATTGAAACCATAATCAAAGATTATGTAGCGTATGTGCTCCGAACCAATGCTTTGGGAGTGCTGGCAACTGAGGGCAATGCACAGCCTCATGCGAGTTTAGTTGCTATTACACCAATGAAAGATTTTGCGAATCTTATTTTTGCAACTTATCGTAATACTTATAAATACAAAAATCTGATAAATAATGGAAACGTTGCCATTCTTTTTGATAATAGAAACACTTTAAGTAAAAACCAACCTGATATTATTGTATTAACTGCATTTGGCTGTGCTAATGAAATTGATATTGCTGATTCAGATGAGTTTCTTCATTCACACTTATTAAGACATCCGGAATTAGAATCATTTCTGTTATCTTCCGACTGCACCCTTTTTATGGTTAAGGTAAATGCATATCAAATGGTAAGCGGAATTGATAATATAAGTTGGTGGCATATTACAGATTAAATAAATATCATCTAAGTATTAAATTATGAGATAATTCTCATAAATAACAGCAAACCAATTTTATTAATACTTGTTTAGTTTAAATAAAATGCCCCATCAACAATTATTGTACACAAACCAACAATGATATTTTGGGCATTCCGATTGACAATTAAACACTTATAAAACAATAACACATGAAATATCTAAGAGTAAACATTGCACACTAACAGAGAATGCTAATATGGGCATTGATTTGTACAGATGAATAATAACAAAAAATAAACAAATGAAAAATGAAAATAATTATAATAATACTCATTGCTGCTATTACTGTCTTTCTTATATTTCAATCTTTTATGCTTATGTCTGTAAATAAAACCGAAGAACAAAAATATACGGTTGTTTATCATGAAAAGGATTTCGAGATTAGGTTTTATCCAGCAACAACTTTAGCAACAGTAAGTTCAAAAGCTAAAACATATAAGGAATTATCTGGCCCGGGATTTCGGAAGCTAGCAGGCTATATATTTGGAGGCAATGAGACAGGCAAAGAGATTTCAATGACATCGCCAGTGCATATGGATATTAATGATTCAGCATCAACCATGAGTTTTGTTATGCCATCATCCATGAATGAAGAAAATCTTCCAAAACCTAATGATCCTGATGTTATCATTAAAAAGACAAAAGATGAATATGTTGCCGTAATTCGCTTTAGTGGGTTTGCATCTGATAAGGATTTGAAATTATATTCAGAAAAACTTCAAAATATCTTAAAAGAAAAAAATATTAACTCTTATGGACATTATCGATTCTTAGGTTATAATCCACCATTTCAATTGATTGGAAGAAGAAATGAAATTATTGTTTCAGTAGAATGGAATAAATGATAAAATAATAACTTTATGTATTTACTCGAAAATATCTGGCTTATTCTATTTTTTGCATGGGGATTACCCCTGGGTTTTTTGGTAACCATTAATAACGGAGCAGAAAAAATGTATCCGGGTATGATTATTTCATATAAGCTAAGTCCTTTTCTCGGAATAAAACTAAATTGGATAACTGAAATTACCCATGTTAAAGATAATGAATGCTTTGTGGATGAGCAAAGGATAGGTCCTTACGCAATGTGGCATCATCAGCATAAAATTGAGCCTATTGAAGGTGGTGTTTTAATGACTGATATTGTAACCTATCAGCCACCAATGGGTATATTAGTTGCACTTGCCAATTCGCTATTCATAAAAAATCAACTTCATGAAATATTTAATTACAGAACAATCGCTTTGGAAAAGAGATTTGGTAAATTTAATATATGATTTTAATATTTGATGTATAATTGCTTTTCAATTTTAAAAAATACTAATGCCTTAATTTAAGTATATTATGAATAAATCTCAAATTTTTAAACTGATAGTTTCATTGCTCCTGCCATTAGGGTTAGGTGCAATAGCGGGTATGTTTACCGCAGAAGCAATACCCGGATGGTATGCATCTCTTAACAGACCTTCATTCAATCCACCAGACTGGGTTTTTGGTCCGGTATGGACAGCACTTTACCTTCTTATGGGTATTTCTTTGTTTCTGATTTGGAAGCAGAAAACAACTAAAGTACGAAACCTGTCAATTTTTGTTTTTTTTATACAACAAATACTTAACGTTGGCTGGAGTTTTATCTTCTTTTATTTCAATAGGATAGACTTAGCTTTGTTTGAAATTATTTTATTATGGATCAGCATTGTTATTATGATGGTTTCGTTTTACAAAATTAAGCCATTAGCTGCATATCTTAATATTCCTTATCTGTTATGGGTTAGTTTTGCTACTATTCTTAATGCTGCTTACTATTTTCTTAACCAAAATTAAAATTGGATTAAAATCATGATGGTTACAAAAAAAATGCTAAATAAAGAACTCCAGAAAAAATACTGGATATTGAAATTGATTGCATTCATGATGAGTAACTATTGGGGAATAAAGCTGATTAATAAATTTAGCCGTATAAGAAAAGGTGCAGATATCAAAGGAATAGACTGCGAAGAAATATATATTCCAGGCAGAAGTGGAAATAATAAAATCCGTGTGCGGATATTTAAACCTTTAAATAGTACAGAAAAATTACCTGGCATGCTTTACATTCACGGAGGAGGTTATTTAACAGGCATTCCTGAATTTTTCTTAGATGTAATGAAAAGATTCATCGAAGCCAAACCTTGTGTAATTGTATCTCCTGATTATCGGCTTGCTTTGGAAGCACCCTTCCCTGCAGCTTTTGATGATTGTTATGATACATTATTATGGCTTAAGGAAAATTCAGAAAAAATAGGAGCAATACCAAACAACTTCATAGTTGCAGGTCATAGTGCCGGTGGTGGACTTACTGCAGCAGTTTCATTAAAGGCAAGAGATTCTGAAGATGTTCATATTGCTTTTCAAATGCCAATATATCCTATGTTGGATGACCGCCAGCTAACACATGCTGCATCAAATACTAATGCACCTGTATGGAATTCAATATCAAACAACTATGCCTGGAATCAATACCTGAAAGATTTTAAAGAAAAGAACATGGATATACCATTTTATGCTGCGGCTGCAAGAGCCAACGATTATAGCAAACTTCCCCCTGCAATCACTCTTGTAGGAGATCTCGACCTTTTTCTGGATGAAACAATTGTATATGTTGAAAATTTGAAAAATGCCGGTACTCCTGTTGAATTTAAGCTGTTTAAAGGATGTTTTCACGCTTTTGATATTATTGTTCCTGAAGCAAAAATAAGTAAGGATGCGTGGTTCTTTCTGCTTAATTCATACAGCGATTATATAGATAAATATATCAAAATTAATGACTGATTTTTACAAAGCTTTGTATAATATAAACAAAATTTAAAAAAAATGAAAAATTTAAAAACACTATTTATCCTGTTTATTTTCATAACTTTAAAACCCCTTGTTTCATCAGGTCAGCATACACTAACCATTGAAATAAGTGATCTGCGAAATAATAATGGGCAGTTGATTTTAGCTTTTAATAATGAAAAGGAAATCAAAATTAAAGGGATTACCCAATCTGTAACAGGGAAAAAATGTATTATTGTTATTGAAAATCTAAAGCCCGGTAAATATGCTTTTAAATACTTTCATGATGAAAATAATAATGAAAAATTAGATGTAAATTGGATTGGCATTCCCAAAGAGGGATATGGTTTTTCTAATAATGCAAAAGGAAGTTTTGGTCCACCTTCTTTTGAAAAAACAATTTTTGTATTAAAAGAGAATACTACGTTAAAGTGTACTCCAACATATTATTAAATAAAAAACGAAAACAATTTATGGAGAATATTAATTCAATAAAGCAAGATAACTTTAATGGTAAAATTATTGCAATTGACACTGTAAAAGAATTATGGTCAAAAACATATAACACAGAAGGGAAGCCTGATTGGTCGCATATTTTGCCTTATTATGCTGCTGATATCTATTTCAGGGATTCTATCCAGGAAATACATGGAATAGAAGAATTTACAGCCATGAC
>CAIZXK010000441.1 GCA_903936865.1 uncultured Bacteroidales bacterium
AAACTTTTAAAACAAAAATGCGTTATACTTGCACTATAATTAACAATTTTATAAATTAAATTTTATTACTATGAGAAAATTAATGACAATTTTATTAGCTATTGTATTAATAGCTGGATTTACAACAACTTCAAAAGCTCAAATCAGTATTGGAGCTAAAGCAGGGATTGCTTTACCAATGGGAACATTTGGTGATTTTTATAATATGGGATTTGGAGGATCTGCAATTGGAGAATACTCTCTGAATGATAATATGTCAGTGGGATTAAATATTGGTTATTATTCATTTGGAGCAAAAACAGATGTTGGAGATTTCAAATTATCTATTATTCCAATTGTAGCTGATTTCAAATACTTTTTCATGACAGAAGGTTTTATGCCTTATGTTGGTGCGGGATTAGGTATGTATATGAGCAGTGTTAATATTGATGGAGCTGAATCTTCCAGCGATTTCGGTTTTTCTCCTAAAGTTGGTTTCTGGATGGGAGACGGTTTTAAATATGGTGCTTGCATTGATTATAATATAATATCTGATGCAAATCATTTAGGTATAAGTGTAGGTGTTATTTATCCATTAGGAAAATAATAATCTTAAAAATAGTTATGAAAAGGAGTTCGCAGGGACTCCTTTTTTGTTATACATAAATCAAAACACTTTTATTACTTTTACAGCTTCAATTTAAATAAATAACTTCAACAAACACCTATCTGATTATTTGATGCTTAAGAAAAGAAAGACTTCAAACAAAAAACTTTTTTATGGAATCATTCTATTGCTAGGATTAATGCTTGGCTATTCTTTTTATGATGAATTAAGCAGATTTGCAATAAAAACATTTTACAGGATTTATAATAGCTTGAATCTGGATGAAGTGGATCAGAGTAAAAACCTGAAAAACTTCGGAATTCCAATTCCTTCAAAATATACAGTTCATGGGATAGATATTTCACGATATCAGAACAAGATAAACTGGAAGGAAGTTAAAAATATGAAAGTGGATAGCATCAAAATTAATTTCGTTTATATAAAAGCAAGTGAAGGTAAAACACGTATAGACAGATATTTCGATTTCAACTGGGAAAATGCAAAAAAACATAATATACTAAGAGGAGCTTATCATTTTTACCGTCCGCAAATAAACTCAAAACTACAGGCCGATAACTTTATCAGTAATGTAAAACTCGAAAAAGGTGACTTGCCTCCGGTGCTGGATATTGAACTACTGGCAACTGGTTATCATATTGATAATACAGTGAAAGGATTAAAAAACTGGTTGAAAATTGTTGAAAACCATTACCATATTAAACCCATCATTTATACAAATATTGATTTTTATAATAAATACCTGGCAAATAAGGGATTCGATTCTTATCCGCTATGGATTGCTCATTATTATGAAAAAAAGGTAAAGCTGAATCAAAGATGGCACTTCTGGCAGCACAACGACAAAGGAAAAGTAAATGGAATTAAAGGGGATGTTGATTTTAATGTCTTTAATGGAGCTTTGCATGAATTGAAAGCTCTTTGCAAGAAATAGGAGTGGATGACTTTGTTCTTTATCTTAAAAGACGCAAGGATTTTTATTAGTGTTTTATTATTAGCTATTTACAATACCGTATCATTATTTTAATTTATTTAAAAAATTAGTGTAATTAGTGCAATTAGTGGCGAATATAATAAAGAGTGCGGGTTTAAGGT
>CAIZXK010000442.1 GCA_903936865.1 uncultured Bacteroidales bacterium
ACATATAATTCTATTTTTAACCATTCTCTTTGCTCTTTTCTTATCTTAAAAAATGCATTACTTAAAATTATTATCCCTCCATTTGATTCTTCCAAGCCTTTATGAATCTCACTATCAATAAAATCGTTTTGTGAAATGGAATAAGCATCATACCAAATATCTGTACCTTTTTCCTTAAGAAGATTTGCTAAAGGTTCTGCAAAATCTTCTTTATCATCGCTGGAATGACAAATAAATACTTTCCATTTTTTTAGAGAATCTTTCATTAATATTTATAAGAATAATAAATTGATAAATCTTTATTATTCAGATTTGTATGTTAATAATAATATAATAGACATCTGTATTTTGTTTTGATATAATTAGTTAATTAGTCGAAATTAATAAATTATTAAACATTAATATTATATGGGATTTGAAAAACCAATTTCTACAATTAGAAAAGCCATTAAAAATCTTGCCGGAGAAAACGCTACAAAAGATGGATTATCTAAACCTGAGCAAAGACATTTTGATGATGCATTTAATGCATTTAAAATTAGAGATATAATTGATCCGGATGGATTAGAAGCTTCCATTGAAATCAGAGCAAGATTACAAGAAATTAAAGATACCATGGGAGATGAATTATATAATCTTTTTAGTGATAAATGGGTAATTATAAACAATAATAGTAAAAGTATAATTGATAATGAAGTTGATAAAATTAATAAGCACACTAAAATTTCACAAGACGAGAAGGAAATTGCAATTGATGAATTTCTAATTAAATTTATTAGAGAAAAAGCACTTGAAGTATATAATGATCCTCAGATTATTTCTTCTTTTAAAGGTAAAAAAGAAATTCTAAATGAGGGTTTATATGGAATGATGTTATCTATGCTTCAAATCCTTAGAAGTAATAAAAACAATTATTGATTTTCTCTCTAGTTATTAATTATCTACTTATTTGATTATCTCAAACAGTTTCTTAGCACTCTCAATAAGCATTTCATTAGTATCTTTTAGTGATTTCATTAATGATTTGTACTCTGGATATTTTTTCTGTAATTCCTGAGGTGTTAAATTTATATATTCTGGATTTTGCTTTGCTTTCTCAAGCCAGCTTCTGAATTTTGCTTGATGTTCTGTTAAATGAGGTCTTAAAATATCATTTAGAATTTTTATAGCTATACTTTGTGTTGATTCTGGGTTTAATACATCTTTCAACTGACTTATAGGAATTATTTTTATTTCTTCTCTGATATCACAAAAAAGTTTATACCAGGAATTGTAAATTTCCTCAATTATATCATTTTTCTCATCAATTGGAATACCTGCTTTCCTTGTTATTAGTTCAATATAAATGCTATTTGAAAATCTCTTTTTTTCTAAAATCTCTTTTGAGATATACGGTGTTCCTTCCTTTTGAGTTTTATATTCTTCTTTTTTTTCAATTGTCCTTTGTATTTCTCCTTCCTCATCAATTTTTAATAATTCTAAAGTTTCAGACCAATTTAATTTAAAGGTATAATAACATATCAAATCTCGTAAATCCATTATTGCACCATCAGTTTGTTTTCCTTCACATTTCCATGCATTACCAATAGTAGTTGTGCTTAAACCTTTATCACTGTTATTGTTGTTATTATATCTGGAATACAAGCCCTTGTTGAGACCTTTTAACTCAAATTCAAAAAAATATAATAACTGGTTCGATAATTCTTTAAAATTAAATACTTTTTTTTCACTCAGTAGTTCACATTTTTCCTGTGCTTTTTGAAGTATTTTTTCATGAACAAATATTTTATTGTTTTCTTTTTCCATTAGTAATTATTTGAGTTAGATTCTAATTTTAGATATGCCATTTTACAAATATTGTAAAC
>CAIZXK010000443.1 GCA_903936865.1 uncultured Bacteroidales bacterium
ATCACGAAAATCAATAAATTTTTCTGTTTTTATATCATTTACGATCCTATTATTTTGAATATGAAATCCTATCTTTCCATTATCATTCTTTAAAAAACTATCGGCTAACATTATTTGATTTTCACCATAAAAGAAATCGTAAGCTGAGGTTTTTGCAATTGAATAAACAATAAATCGTTTTTGTTTATTAATTTTTAAAGAAGAATAAAGATCAATTGAAACCATTATCAATAAAATGATTAAAAAAGAAAATACTAATTTCTTATTTTTATACACAAAAGCGTAAACAATAGATATCAACAAGATATATAACAAAAAAGCTTCTAAATAGCTATAATTAATACTTCTACTAACTGAAAAAGGTAATCCTTCAATAAAACTGATGCTTTCGTTCATTGCAAAAATCATCCAAACCAATATCTTTGCTGATATTGTTGATAAATATGGAATAAACGATACTATTATAACAAAAATTCCTGCATAAATTATAACTCCTGCAAATATGAAAACAATAATATTTGTAAGTAAAAAATAATTGGGAAATTGGTGGAAATAATACAATGCTAATGGAGTAGTAATAATTTGGGCTGCAATTGAAACGCATGTAACTGACCATATTTTATCTATTAATTTATTTTCAGGTAACCATAATTTGTAAAAGAGTTCATGAAAAAGAACAATTCCAAGAACTGCCAGAAAAGAAAGTTGAAATCCAACTTCTAAAAGCAAATTGGGATTAAAACAAAGAATCACAAAGCCAGAAGCTGATAAAATATTTACAATATTAGAATCTCTCTTCAGAGCTTTTCCGATAATAATAAACGAAATCATGGTTGAAGCTCTAATAACGGATGGAGATAACCCGGTGAGCATAGCATAAAACCAAACTGCAATCAGTAAAAGAATAGCTTTTATTATGTTTCCATTTTTTAATTTATTCAAGAATGACAAGAACAATGTTAGTGAGATAAAAACGATACCAACATGCATACCTGAAACAGATAAAACATGTAAAGCTCCACTACCAGAATATGCTTTGTATAGTTCAGGATCTATTTTATCAGTTTGTCCAAGTAAAATAGCAGAAATAACTGCATATTCCCTTCCATTCATTCCATTTTCTTCAAAAATTCTCAAAAATTTTGTTCGCAGATTTATTGCTAACGCTTTTATTGGATTCCCCTGATTTATTTTAATTATCTTTATAAAGTTGGCTTTAAGGTATGTTTGAAAAAAAATATTTTTATTTGCCAGATAGCGTTTGTAATTGAACTCATGAGGATTACGAGGACTTTGTATTTCATTTAATTCACCATAGACCAAAAGAAGATCTCCATAATTTAATTTTGTTGTTATATTATTTTTTTCGAAATATATAATTAAACTTCCTTTACAGTTTTGCCAATACTTATTTGTTTTACATGAATTAACACTTGCAATGGCTTTTACAGAGTTTTCTTTAATCTCAATTGGTTCAGTAATTTTAACCTGATAAAAGGTTTTATCAGTTGTTAATTTACTAAAATGATTTTTTTGATTTAATTCATTATTTACAAAAACCAATGCAAATCCAATAAAAAATAATAAAACAGAAACTACAAATCCCGATATCCATCTATAGTTATAATTAATATGTTTTGAAGCTATTGTAAGAATAATAATAGCAAAAGTAAACGAAAACAGTAAATACAGTAAATTAAAATTTAATAAAGGAAACCAACTAATATTTGCTAATATCCCTAAACATAAAGGGATTAACATTTTTACAAAAGGGTATTGTTTCCAATCAATCATAAGAGTAATTAAGGCATCTAAATTACACTTTTTTCAAACAAAAAAGGGGAATATTTAATAATATTCCCCTTTTCTTAGTAAGATTTTTTTCAATTAATCATTATTGTTGCAACATACTATATTATAAGTATCTGTTGCAATTACAAGTTCTTCGTTTGTAGTAACCACCATTACTTTAGTTTTTGAATTTTCCTTTGAAATCAAAGCATCAACGCCTCTTAAACCTTTATTTTTTTCAAAATCAAAATCAATACCCATGAATTCCATGTCTTTACAGATTCCGGATCTTGTAGAACATGCATTTTCACCAATTCCCCCTGTAAAAATAACCAAATCAGCACCACCCATTGCAGCAGCATAAGCCCCAATGTATTTTTTTACTCTATAATCATACATTTCAAGAGCTACTTTTGCTCTTTCATTTCCTGCATCGGCAGCATTTTCAACATCTCTCATATCTGAAGAAACGCCTGAAATACCAACGATTCCGCTTTTTTTGTTAAACAGATCGTTTGTTTCTTTAATGCTAAGGTCTTCCTTTTCAGCCAAGAATAAAGTAATTCCCAAATCTACATCACCGCAACGGGTTCCCATCATCAAACCTTCTACAGGCGTAAAACCCATTGAAGTATCAACTGATTTTCCTTTTTTAATGGCTGCTACAGATGCTCCATTTCCCAAATGACAAGTAATAATATTTACTTTTTCAAAATTTAAGCCTAATATATCACAAGCTTTTTGTGCAACGAATTTATGACTTGTTCCATGGAAACCATAACGGCGTATACGGTACTTTTCGTAATATTCATAAGGTATTCCATATAAATAAGCTTTTGGTTCCATTGTCTGGTGAAAAGAAGTATCAAAAACAGCTACCTGAGGAACTTTAGGCAAAATTGCTTCCATAGAAGTAATACCTTTTAAGTTGGCAGGATTATGCAAAGGAGCTAGTTCAATACACTTTTCAATATCTTTTTTTACAAAATCTGTTATACGAACACTTTGTTTAAAGTTTTCGCCTCCATGAGCGACTCTATGTCCTACTGCATATATTTCATTTTCATTTTTAATAACTCCATGAACTGGGTCCTTTAAAGTTAAAAGAATCAGATTGATACCAATCTGATGATCTGGTATATTTTTGGTAAGGTTGAACTTATCTTTATTTTTTGGTTGGTGTGTTAGCTCGGCATTTTCCATGCCAATACGTTCCAACAAGCCTTTTGCCAATAAATCGGCATTATTCGTCATATCAATTAATTGATATTTAATTGATGAACTACCGCAATTTAAAACTAAGATTTTCATTGTTTTGCAATTGAATGAGGTTAAAAAATGTTTTCAACAAAAGTATTAATTTTGTTGCATATAGCGAAATAAAATCAGAAAAAAAGCGAATATCTTATAGATATTCGCTTAATTACTTACATTTTAAAGAATTACTTTGTTTATTTTGTCTGTTTATTACCATCCAAATTAACAACATTTTTTTTATTTGCAATCTTATTGATTTTTTTATCTTTTGGTGTTAACTCAGTCTGATAGCCAATATTTTCGATTGCTTTACTTATTTTAATTCTATCAGATTTTGTACCATCAAAATCTATAGTTACGGTTTTTGAAGAAACATCGGCTAAAACTTTAACAATACCTGCTTCTTTAAGTAATTCCTTTTCTATTAATACCTTGTCTTTGGCATTATCAAACATTACTTTAATTTTGTAAACCGAAGTTTTTATTTCTTTTCTTGCTTGTGCATTTAAGTTTGTTGTTACACACATAAATGATAACAACATTATACCTAAGGAAATAAATTTAAATATTTTCATTTTAATTGTTTTAAAATTGTTTATTTGCAAATTTAATCATTTAATTTGAATTGATAAAAATAAAAATAACGCTTTAAATAATATTCAACAACCTTAATTAGAATCTATTAATTGGATGTTTTTTCAGTTTCTCGTAATCCACTAAATAGTAAAGGTGCAAAACCTTTTACCGGACTTAGCAATTTCGATTCATTCCGATTTTTCTCAGAAATAATTAACTTCCTGGAATCCAGCTTATCAATAAAATAAATTAAGATACTTAAAACCATTACAACTTTTAAAACGCCAAAAACAACGCCACCTAATTTATTGATAAAACCCAAAGAAATCAAATCAAATGCCTTATCAATTATTTTGCCAAGCAAATGAACAAGTAAAATTACTAAAATAAATGTAACAATAAAAGATAGAATACTGGCATATTTACCATTTATTCCAATCTCTTTACCCACATAAACAGAAAAATGATACGATAAATAAATACCCAATAACAATGCACCTAAACTTGCAATTTCAATTACCAAACCGTTTACAAAACCTTTGTAAGCAAACCAAATCAATGGTATTAAAATAATGATATCCAATATATTCATAAAATTTATTTTTTTAAACGCCGGGTTAATTCTGTGGCATATACAAAATCATTTATTTCTTTATTATCAGTATGTAATATTGAATTTTTGTCTCCTTCCCACCATAATTCGCCCTTATAAATAAATGCAATTTTGTCTCCTATTTCAATCACCGAATTCATATCATGTGTATTAACAACTGTTGTAATCTGATATTCCTGAGTTATTTCACTAATTAGATTATCGATAACGATGGAAGTTGATGGGTCTAAACCTGAATTGGGCTCATCGCAAAATAAATATCTTGGATTTGCTGAAATAGCGCGAGCAATGGCTACCCTTTTTTTCATACCACCACTTAATTCGGATGGAAATAATTTATTAACATTCTCCAGATTTACCCTTTTTAAACAAAAATTTGCTCTTTCGAGTTTTTCTTCTTTGCTCAATTCTGTAAACATCGAAAGTGGAAAAATAACATTCTCCTCTACATTCATAGAATCAAATAAAGCTCCTCCCTGAAACAACATGCCAATTTCCTGACGAATTTTCTTTTTTTCATCATAAGTGATTTCTAAAAACGATCTGCCATCAAATCTTACATCTCCTTTATCAATTTGAAATAATCCTACCAAGCATTTCATCAATACCGTTTTACCCGAACCACTCTGACCAATTATCAAATTTGTTTTCCCTTTTTCAAAAACAAAATTTATACTTTTCAGCACTTCCTTTTCATAAAAAAACTTTGATACATTTATCGCTTCTATCATGCTAATAATAATTGAGTTAGGATTAAGTTAAACAAGATTATCATAATACTACTATTTACTACAGCCTTAGTACTTGAACGACCTACTTCTAAAGCCCCGCCATTTGTATAATAACCGTAATATCCAGAAATAGAAGCAATTATAAATGCAAATACAACAGTTTTAATTAAAGCGTATACAATATCGAAGAACTTAAACTGAAATTGCAAACCACTTACATAATCTGCCGTTGATAATAATCCGGCAAGAGAACCTGCCAACCAACCTCCGGCTATAGCCAAAAACATACTGAGGATTATAAGAATAGGATTAATAAGCATAGATGCAATTATTTTGGGAAGAATAAGATAAGCTGGTGGATTAATCCCCATAATTTCAAGTGCATCAATTTGTTCTGTTACTCTCATGGTACCTATTTCCGAAGCAATTCTGGAACCAACTTTGCCAGCTAAAATTAAACTGATTATAGTAGGTGAAAATTCCAGAATAATAGATTTACGGGTTGCAAACCCAATTGTGTATAATGGAACCAACGGACTATCAATATTGAAAGCCATTTGTATGGTAAGAACTGCTCCCATAAATACAGAAATTATTGCCACAATTCCAAGTGAATCAAAACCTAAATAATTTATTTCCAACAATAATTGTTTGCGGTAAATTGATAGCTTTTCGGGTTTGCGAAAAACCAACTTCATTAAAAGTAAATATTTTCCGAATTCATATACTATTTTCATTTATTCCTTTAATATTTCTGCTAAATTAATTATTTTTCACAAATTAAAAATAATTTACATATCGAAAGAAAAAAATTGAAAGATTTACTAATTTTGGAAACGAAAAAAATACATAAAAATGAATTTCAAAAATTTAAATAAAATACTAATATTCTTTGCTTTAGCTGTTTTTTTATTCTCTTCATGTTCAACGACCAAACATAGAAAGAAAAAAAAATGTAATGATTGTCCTTCATTTAGTTATAACACACAAACTGAAAATGACAGAAATTAAAGGCATTTTATGTAAGTATTTACCCGAAAATTCAGTGGATTTGATAAGCGACCTGATTTTAAAAAATAATGTTCAAGTGAATATTACCAAAATCAGAAGAACTAAACTCGGGGATTACCGTCCACCACAAAATGGATATATATATCACAGAATATCAATTAATCACAATTTAAACAAATATGATTTTCTAATTACATTAATACATGAATTAGCCCATTTAATTACCTGGAATTCATATAAAAACAAAGTAGAACCACATGGAAATGAATGGTATAATAATTATTTGGAATTAATTGAAAAATTCAATTCCAATGAAATTTTCCCTGAAGATATAAGAATAATCTTTAAGGATTTGCAAAAGCATCCTCAGAATTCAAAAACTGAACTTACCAGAACCTTGAGAAAATATGATGATAATCAAAGTTATTTATTGGTTGAAGAAATTCCATTTCATTTAAATTTTAATACTTTTGATGGAAGAACTTTCCAAAAGGTTGAGAAATTAAAGAAAAGATTCAAGTGTATCTGTCTGAACGATAGAAGAACATATTTGTTTCATCCATTAACCAGAGTTAAAAAGGGCTTATAAGTAAAATAATATTGGAATAAATCGAAGCAACTGAAATTGAAACAGAAAAGTCAATATTAGTGTATTAAATACTAATTATTTGCAAAATATTTATATTTTTGCATTTAAAAATAAATACCAAAATAATGAATAAAAATAACTTTTGCGTTATTATGGCAGGGGGCATAGGTTCTCGTTTCTGGCCTATGAGTAGAACTTCCCAACCTAAACAATTTATTGATATTTTAGGAATCGGCGAAACGCTTATACAACAAACTTTTAAAAGATTTGAACGAGTTTGTCCTTCCGAGAATATTTATATTGTTACAAATGAAATTTACAGGGAGCAAATAAAAAATCAGATTCCACAAATTAAAGATGAACAGATTGTGTGTGAACCTGCACGAAGAAATACGGCTCCTTGTATTGCTTATGCAAATTATAAAATTCAGCAGATAAATCCGGATGCAAATATTATTGTTGCTCCATCAGATCATATAATTCTTAAGGAAGACGCTTTTGTTGAAGTTATTACAAAAGCATTAGAAGCTACAAAAGAAAATGATTGGCTTATTACGTTAGGAATAACTCCAAGTCGTCCCGATACAGGTTATGGCTACATTCAATACAATGGTGCCATTAAATGGGAAATTGACGGAAGACTTAAAAAAGTAAAAACATTTACCGAAAAACCAGCATTGGAAATGGCTAAATCGTTCTTAGAAAGTGGTGATTTTCTATGGAATGCAGGTATTTTTATTTGGTCGCTAAAAAGTATAATGAAAGCTTTTGAATTATATTTACCCGACGTGGATTCAATTTTTAAAGAAGGTATTCATAATTATAATACCAAAAACGAAGATGTCTTTATTAAAAATGCATATACCGTTTGCAAAAACATTTCTATAGATTATGGAGTGATGGAAAAAGCGGATAACGTATATGTTTTAACTTCTGATTTTGGCTGGTCAGATTTGGGAACCTGGGGTTCACTATATGAAACAAGATCTAAAGACGATAATTCGAACACCATTGTTGGCAAAAATGTAATGACTTATGATACAAAAAATTGTATAATAAATATGCCAAAAGACAAATTAGTGGTTTTGCAAGGTTTGGATGATTATATTATTGTAGAGGATAATAATATTTTGCTTATTTGCAAAAAGACAGAAGAGCAGCAAATCAGACAGTTTGTTGCTGATGTAATGAGTGAAAAAGGAGAGAAATTTATTTAGAAAAAACAGAAATTAGTTACAAATAAGTAGCAAAACGACAACAAAGAAACCTCAGTAATTTTTCTTTATTTAAAGACTAAATCACTGAGGTTTATTTATTTTAAATATTTACGTTGGAAAATTAAACAATTTTTTTCTAATTTTTTAAACACCTTTTTCACCTACAAAATAATCTTCCTTGTTTTTAAACAATACATTAAATGTAGTTAAACTGCCATAAATACGTGTAATATATTGTTGCATTTCAACTTTTTCTCCATCACTTAAATTACTGGTATTAAGCTTTTGTTCCAACACACGTACTCTATCGCGAATCATTACTATTTTATGGAAAAAGGCATCAATAGGAATTTCTTTTTCTTTTAAACTTGTATCGCCAGGTACCATAATCAGTTTCCCATTATTCCACTTGGTTCCCATAAGTACAGTTTCATGAATGTCGCTAAATCGACGCAAAACCCTAATCAGACTTTTTTCAATTTTTTCGTAGGTTGCAACATCAGAAGGCGTTTCAACCGATTCTATTACTTCCAACCCTTCGTAATCCCGCATTATTTGACGTGTACCGGTTTCAATAAAACAAATTTCATAAGCATCTGAACGTACTTGAACTACAACACCTTTCCCAAATTGTGGATGCTTTATCCTCGATCCTATTCCTAATGTTTCTATCATGTTTTTTAAATTTTTAATTCCGAAATCGAAAAATGATAACGGAAATATTATTACTTAATTATTTATTGATGAAATAATTATCAATCTTATAATTTTTTTGAGTTGCTTTAAAACGTTATATAATTTTTTATCATATTAAAATTAAGTCAATAAAGTCTCAAGATAATGAGATTCTATTCCATGTATCTTTTTAATATTCTCAATTTTTTGTAAGATTTCAATAGCTGGAATTTTTACATTCTTTTGTTTAACTGCAACAATTAATACATTCTTTGGTGTATGTTCTGTAGCAATAAATTCAAATACTTTTGCTTTATAACCATACGCTTCTAACAACAGAGCTCTTATTCCGTCTGTCAGTAGTTCTGCTTGTCTTTCCTTTAAAATGCCATACTGGCTGATTAAACTTAAATCATCCGTTGGATTCATTTGCTTACGGACTTGTTTATGACAACAAGGTGCAACAATAATAATCTTTGAATTGGAAGTTATTCCTCTAAAAATAGCATCATCGGTTGCAGTATCGCAGGCATGTAGAGCAATCAACATATCTGTTTCAGGCAAATCTATATCTTTTATACTTCCTGCTTTAAAACTTAAATTTAAAAAATTGGCCTTTTGAGCTATTAAATTACAATTGATTACCAATTCTTTTCTAATTTCAATACCAATAACATTGGGTGTTTTATTTAAAACATTTTGCAAATAATCATACAAAGCAAAAGTAAGATAACCTTTTCCTGCTCCCATATCCACTACATTTAAAGTATCTTTAAGTTTAGTGTTTCGTAAAACACCATCAATAATTTCTATATATTTATTTATCTGACGATACTTATCCTGCATACTGTTCTTAAGCTGCCAATCTGCATTCACTATACCAAGTTCTTTTAAATATATATTATTTGCAGTAGAAATTAATCGCTTTTTTTCTATATCATGCGATAGTTGAGGCATCTCTTTACTAGTAGCTTCTTTTTTCTTAATTGAAACTACATTTTTATTATTAATAGTTAAATAATAATCATTTTCTAATGTAAACAAATCAGCTTGAAGGAAATCTGTATTAAGCAATTCTGCTATTATAATTATACCTTCATCGAAAGTATAGTTTTTGGTAATATCTTTGGTTGGATATCTATAAACGAATGAAAGTTTTATACCATCCTTAATTTCAATAAGTTTTGCAGAAACTGTTTTTAAATCACTTGTTTTATCTCTTTTATTCATTAAAGTCAATCTGACAAATTGCTTATTTTTCAGACTATCGTATAATGTTTCGATAAATTGTTTTAAATTAACTTTACTCACTTTTTTATTGTATTTAATATTTACAAAGTTCGTATTTTTTTGGAATATAATATTAATTAATATTTTTAAAACTACTTATTTTAAAAGATGTAATTGTATATTAACATGAATTTAAAGATTTTAGCCTGTTACAAATATTTAAAATGAGACATAATTTTTAATAAAAAAATCCTAAATTAACTCATTTATAAAATGATTTTTCAAAACTAAAAAATACAATCCAAGTTTTCTTAAGAAACATTGAAATATAATGAAGCAATACAATAATCACAAAACGCTTATAATCTATTCTTTATTAAAATACTTCGTTATACTTTTATAATTCGCAGATATTGAGAGCTTTGACAAAACTGTATTTATTTGTAGAATATATTAATAATCAATTAACTAATGTTTTGTTGGGAAAAACTTTGTCAAAGTTTTACGAATTATTGTTATTATAAATATTTGATTAAACTAAATTGTTATTAATCATAGCTTAAAAGTGATTTTTTTAAATTCTTTTCGAATTAAAGAAATAGTTATAAAAGAATTAAAGAGATTATAAAAC
>CAIZXK010000444.1 GCA_903936865.1 uncultured Bacteroidales bacterium
GTAAAATGATTTAAGCAAATATTAATAAATCATATTTAAATAGTTATTTATTATAACATTTCTAACAATTTAATAATCTTATATTTATTAATACTTAAAATTGTAATAATATTCTAATTAGATTACACATGTACTTTTGCTGAAAATATTATAATAAATGCAAAAAGGAAAAATTCTATTTATAGGAGGTTCACTGAATCAAACAACAATGATGCATAAAATATCAAAATATTTCAATGAATATGATTGTTATTTTACACCTTTCTTTACAGACGGAAGTCTTGATATTCTTGTAAAAAATGGATTTCTCGATTTTACAATTCTTGCTGGCAAATTCAAAGAACAAACTGATAATTATTTACTGCAACATAATCTAAAAGTAGATTATAAAGGTAAAAAACAAATGTATGATTTATTTTTTACCTGTCAGGATATTCTAATTCCGGAGAGTATTAAAAACAAAAGAATAGTTTTAGTACAGGAAGGGATGACAGATCCAGAAAATCTGATGTTTCATCTGGTAAAAAACCTAAAGATACCCAGATGGCTGGCAAGTACAGCAGCTACCGGATTATCTGATAATTATGATTTGTTTTTTGTAGCATCCGAAGGGTATAAAAACCTTTTTATAAAAAAAGGAGTAGATCCATATAAATTAAAGGTAACAGGGATTCCAAATTTCGATAATTGTAAAGAATTTCTTCATAATAATTTTCCTTATAAAAACTTTGTTTTGGTTGCCACCTCTGATCGTAGAGAAACTCTCAATTTTGAAAATCGCATTAAATTTATAAAAAAAGCTCAGAAAATTGCAAATGGACGACAGTTGATTTTCAAGTTACATCCCAACGAAAATTTTGAAAGAGCAACCAGTGAAATAAAGAAAATAATACCTGAAGCAATCGTATTTACAGAAGGCAAAATTGAATATATGATTGCTAATTGTGATGTTTTAATAACAAAATATTCATCAGTAGTTTATGTTGGATTGTCATTGGGAAAAGAAGTCTATTCAGGTTTCGACATTAAATTACTAAAAGAATTATCACCAATACAAAACAATGGTCAATCAGCAGAAATTATCGCAAAAATAACAAAAAGATATATGGAGCTGGATAATTATAGAAATAAAACTAAATCAAAAACCACTTCAATAAGCAATGAATATAGTTACAATCATTCAAACTAGAACAGCATCAACCAGACTAAACAGAAAGGTTCTGTTACCTTTGGGCGATTCAATTGTATTGATTAAGATGCTGGAAAGGATAAGATTAGCTAATACAATAGACAAAATCGTAATTGCAACAACTACAAATCCTGAAGATGATGAAATTGCTTATTTGTGTGAATTAATTGGTATTGATTACTATAGGGGTCATCCAACAGATTGTTTAGATAGACATTATCAGGCAGGAAAAAAGTTTAAAGCAGATGCGATTGTTAAAATTCCTTCTGACTGCCCTCTAATTGATCCTGCTATAATTGATAAAGTGATAGGTAATTACAGAGAAAATCCAGATTCATGGGATTATTACAGCAATTTGCATCCAGCATCCTATCCTGATGGAAATGATGTAGAAGTGATTTCAATGAGTGCACTTGAAAGAGCATGGTTTAATGCAGATAAAGATTTTGAAAGAGAACATACAACACCTTATATCTGGGAAAGACCTGATGAGTTTAACATAGGAAATGTAAGCTGCGAAACAGGAGAAGATTACTCTGATTCCTATCGATGGACATTAGATTATATTGAAGATTACAATCTTATAAAATTAATATTTTGCAATTTATACAAAAAATATTATTGGTTCATCGAGTGAAATTGTTTATGAACCTTTGCCAAAAGATGATCCAAAACAAAGAAAACCAGATATTTCAAAAGCAAAAAATATTTTAGA
>CAIZXK010000445.1 GCA_903936865.1 uncultured Bacteroidales bacterium
AGGATAATTTTTGGTTCGGATGGTATAACCCAATCCGGCTTAGGTTCAGGGAAACATTTATTTGGATGGGGGAGAGATAATTTTCAGGAGTTTGCACATGATCTGGTAAAAAACGATCGTTTTATTTCTGCTCAAAGATTGGCTGCAAAAGTAGTAAATATGGCAAATATCAATGATAATTATCAGTCGAAAGACGATACAAGTTGTGCAGTTGTCTATTTCCGCGAACCACGTAAAATGCTGATTTGTACCGGGCCACCTTACGAAGAGCATAAAGATAAGGAATACGGAGATATTGTAAGGAATTTCAATGGAATTAAAGTACTTTGCGGAGCCACAACCAGCGACATTATATCTCGGGAACTTGGGAAAGAAATTACTGACAGTTTTGAATTCAACGATCCCGATTTGCCTCCTGTTTCCTTTATGGATGGCGTTGATCTGATTACTGAAGGAATACTAACTTTAAGTAAGGTTGCTGAAATATTACGTACTTACTCCAATCAAACCAAAATAGGAAAAGGACCTGCCGATTTAATTGTAAAATACTTGCTCGACAGTGATGAGATTCATTTACTTGTAGGAACACGTATAAACATAGCCCATCAGGATCCGAGTTTGCCGGTGGAACTGGAAATCAGAAGAACCGTAGTAAGACGTATTGCCCGATTACTGGAAGATAAATTTCTGAAAGAAGTGGAAATGAGTTTTATTTAGAAGATGGATTCTTCAACCACGTAAGATAAGCTGATATGAAAGAATTAAAGACCTCTCCTGAATCTTATCCAGAGGAAAGGGCTTGACGAACAGAGTTCTTGTTTTGGCATAGGTTGACATAAAAGTCATAAAATAAGCACTTCTTAAATTTTTCTCTATTCAGAGCTTTTCAGATTTTTCATAGGAATGAGGCTTGGTAAGATAGTTTTTTATGATACGCTTATAACGCTGATCTTTAAAGGGGAATGCAGATAAAAGCAGATTTTTATTTTGTAAAATCAGTTTTAATCCGTGTTCTCAGAACGTATCCGTGTTATCCGCGTTAAAAAAAAGAATTCCGCAGAAAGGAAGTTCTCTGAATTTTTTTTGTGTTTTATTGTATGATTTTTTTATAACCCAAATTACAATTAGATAAAGTTACTTTGCATAAAAATATTCATTAATTGTAATTTTGTCCAATTTTTACAATGAAAAGAATAAATTTGTACTGAATTTTGCAGCAAATTTAAAAACTGTATTTAATGAAAAAGATTTGTTTATTTTTAGTTGTACTGCTTGTACATTTTGTGTCAGATTCATTCTTATTTGCTCAGCTTAACCAAACTATAAGGGGTAGAGTTGTAGATTCGGAAACAAAACAAAGCCTACCCGGTGCCAATATTGTTTTGCTTACAACAAATCCACTTATTGGTAGTTCGTCTGATTGGGATGGCAATTTTGAGATTAAAAACGTGAAGGTTGGCAGGTACACAATTCATGTAAGTTTTTTGGGTTATCAAACGGCAACTATAAGAGAGGTTATGGTAAGTTCTGGTAAGGAGTGTGTTCTGAATATTGAGATTAAAGAAAATGTAATTACTACCAAAGAGGTTGAAATTAAAGCATCTAAAGATAAAAAGAATACACTGAATTCAATGGCAAGTATTAGTGCAAGGGCATTTTCTGTTGATGAAACCAAGCGATTTGCCGGAAGTGTTGATGATCCACTTAGGGCAGCATCCAATTTTGCCGGAGTTTCGGCTGGTGCAGGTACTGAAAAAAATGAAATTATTGTAAGGGGCAATTCTCCCAAAGGTCTTCTTTGGCGGCTCGATGGTGCTGATATTCCAAATCCCAATCATTTCGGGAGGATTGGTTCTTCTGGAGGGGGAGTTACAGTATTCATTACGCAGGTATTGGCAAATTCAGATTTTTATACTTCCGCTTTCCCTGCAGAATATGGTAATGCACTTTCCGGTGTTTTTGATATGAAATTCAGAAATGGCAATAACTTTAAGCGTGAATATGCTTTTCAGATTGGTATTATGGGCATTGACTTTTCGGCTGAAGGTCCCTTTAAAAAAGGAAAACAGGCTTCCTATCTGTTCAATTACAGGTATTCAACTATAGGAATGCTTCGCAATCTGGTTCCCGATTGGAAGGATAAACTGCCAACCTATCAGGATTTGTCGGTAAAGATTAACATCCCTATGAATAAGGCTGGTGTATTAAGTATTACCGGAATCAGTGGTATTGGATTATCAAAATTTGATCCTGAACTGGACTCGTTGAAATGGAAAAAGAATGAAGACAGACAAAAGTCGGCATTAAATAGTTATATGGGAGCACTTTCTGTTTCTCATACTTATTTTATTGGTAATAAAACCTATATGAAGAATTCACTGGCTGTTAGTGGCAATAAGGTTTACTATGAGGATGGCTTTTATAGTGTAGATTACGTTCTTAATCGAAATCAGGAGTCAGATTATATTAATACCAAACTTGCTTATAATGTCTTGATCAATCATAAGTTCAACAGCAAACATAGCAACAGAACCGGTATTATTTACAATCAGTATTTCTATAACTTAAACATGAAAGCGAAGGATAGGGAAACCGGTATTTATTCGCAATTTGTTGACGACAAAGGCAATAGTGGTTTGTTGCAGGCTTTTACGCAATCAAGATACGATTTTAATGATAAATTTACCCTGAATGCCGGATTGCATTTGCAGTATTTTTTGCTAAATAACAATTTATATCTTGAACCACGTGCTTCGTTTAAATGGAATTTTCTTGCTTCACATTCATTTACCATTGGTTATGGCAATCATAGTCAGATGGAAAATCTTTCGGTTTATCTGGCAAGAAATCCAGCTGATCCGATGGCAACTGCAAGCAATAAAAACCTCGGTTTTGGTAAGGCTAATCATTTTGTTTTTGCTTATGACTGGAGTATCAATCAGAATCTTCGTATGAAAGTGGAAACGTATTATCAGCAGCTTTATCATATTCCGGTTGTTGCAACTAGTTATTATTCATTGCTTAATGAAACCGAACAATATTTCAGCGATTCATTGCAAAACACAGGAAAAGGCATTAACAGAGGAATTGATTTTACTTTCGAAAGGTTTTTGAGCAATAATCTGTATTATTTGGTAACTGCTTCGGTATTCGAGTCCAAATACAAAGGTGGCGATGGCATTGAAAGAAATACACGTTTCAACAGCAATTATGTTTTTAATGTATTGCTAGGAAAGGAATTTATTGTTAAAGACAGAAATATCTTTGGTATTAATCTGAAAGCAACCTATTCGGGTGGAGAGTATTATACAGCTGTGGATATAAGTCAATCCATTGCTCAAGGCAGAGAAATACTTGATTTGAATCAAATTTATACTGAGAAGTTCGACGATTTTTTCTATCTCGATATTACATTGAACTACAAGGTTAATCATAAGAAATATGCCGGAAGCTGGTCTATACAGGTAAAAAATCTGCTCGACAGAAAACAACCATTGGGTTATACTTATAATTCTTTCACCAAATCGGTTGAATTGCAGGAAAGTATTGGTATGTTGCCAATGTTGAGTTATAAAATTGAGTTTTAAATTATACAATAGTTCGTTAAACTTTGACAAAGTTTATTTCAACAAATAAGTAATAATTGATTGATTATTAATGCATTTAAAATCACCTCAGCTTTGTCAAAGTTATCAATACATGCGACTTGTAAAAATTTAAAGGATTATCGAATTATATGTAAGTTATGCAAATGAATAATGAAAATGTAAAAGCAAAAATTACAGTTTGTTTTAAAACTTGCAATTTAATTGACAGTGAAGATTTTAAAAACAAGTACAATGCTAATTTAAATGCATTGCTCATTGATTTACTAAGGCAATATCCACTAAAAGAAATAATTGACAATGATTTTGAAATATTGAAAATAGATAAATTCTAGTTTTTAGTATTGAAATAAATTATTGCGATAAAAGGAATATCAATTTTACAAATATTCCTTTTGTTATTTACTAAAACAAATCAACATTCCAACCACCAATTTCAACATATAAAAACAGCCATTCATCACAATTTAATAGGAATCAACTATCATTATTCCCTATTTTTGCCTAAAAAAATTATGCTTGTTCAGAGATTTAATCCTACTTATCCACTAAACGATTATATTGAAATGTATTGGTATTGGAAAGGTTATGCTTCTGAACTGGCAATACAGCAGCAACTAATTACTCCCGATACGCATACCAATCTGGTTTTGAATTTTGGTTCGGAAATGAAGTATTATAAAAGTTCAGATAAAAATACAACTATAAAAGATGCTGTTTATATCGGACAGCAATCAAAAGCTTACACCGGTGTTTTTGGTGAAATTATAGATGTTATAACCATCCGGTTTAAACCCTATGGAGCTTCCTGCTTTATGGATTTGCCTGTGAGAGAAACTTCCGAAGAAATGATTAATCCTGATTTTATTTTTGGCAAAGGTATGAATAGTCTCAGGGATCAAATTTACTCTCAAGTGCTTGCTGCTGATAAAATACGTATTTTGGATAAATGGTTGTTAAGTCTGTTAAAGACGAATTCTAAAAATGAGGATAGTTTTTTAAAAGATATTATAAATCAGATAAATGAGAATAAAGGATTGAAGTTTCTATATAAAATAAGTAATAATTCGGGAAGTGAATATAAAAAGATTCAGCGTAGTTTTAATACGCATATAGGAATTTCTCCAAAAATGTTTTCGCGAATGCTAAGATTTGATAATATTTGTCATCAGGCTCTTAATCAGAAAAATGCAGATAGGTTTACTATTATTGCAACTTACAATCTCAGTGATCAATCCCATCTGATAAAAGAATTTCATTCATTCAGTGGATTTTCACCGGCAGAATTTATTAAAAGTATAGAAAATAAAACAATATCCTGGGTTTAACTTAGCCAGATTCCATTGTTTAGTAAAAACCTTATCAAGATAATTACGATTACAGAAACAATTAAATTCCACTTTAAAAAAGCATATTTCTGTTTTGATTTAACAATAATGATTTGTTGTGTTTTATAGTTGTTATAATCTATCATAGCTGGTACAACCATCAGCAATAGTGATGCATAAGTAAGCAAATTATAAACGGTAATATTAGGCAGATTAAATAATAACAATAAGATGATTCCGGAAAGCCATGGGAGAAAAATTTGTGTAAATTTATAAAAAGGCTTGTTTTTAAATGATATAAGCTCTTTATTATCAGCCGAACTTAAGAAGAAATCAGAGGAAAAATATCCAATGGAAACTAAGGCAATTAAGCTGCTTACCATAAATATTATTTCTTCAATATCAAATACATAACTAAAGAAAATCCACTCTGTAAAATAGATGAATCCACTACGGGTAATTGCACCTACTATATATGCACCAAAGAAAAAATTAAAGGAATTAATCATTCCCCATAAAAAGTAGATTCTGAGATACTTAAATTTGTTTTTAGAGATCTTGTATAATTGATAGAAAATTACCGATAAAAGTAATGAAAAGAAAGGTGCTGACCCATAAATGATTATGATGTTAAAACGATTCCATAAACTCGAGTATGGTCCAACCTGATAAATAATATCAAAATAATACAATACAATCGGAATAGAATATGCTGAACAGATAAGGGAAGTTAAAACTTGATTTAAAAAATAAATCAATATAAAAGTAGTAAAAAATGCGAGTGTTGAATTAAAATAAGTGAAAACAAAGCGTGATTTTAATTCTGGATTACTTTTTATTCTGCTAATATTCAGCAATAATGTATTCCATTTTTCTTTTATATTTAAAATATTCCTAATCGTTTTTCTGATTGCACTTCTGATATTTTTAATACTTCTTTGAGGGAATGTAACTATATCAGAAATGAATTTCTTTATTTTTTGTTTTCTTTTATACCTCAATTCACGTTGGTATAATTTTACACTTAGACTTTGATTTTTGCTATTAAACCTGAATTGAGAATACCTTATTAATTTGTTTTTAATATTTTCTGGCTTCTTTTTTAGGATTTTTTTTCCAATAGTCAAAGTATCTTTACTTATTTTATTAAAGTCCGTATCAAATAAAAATCGAAATTTTAATATATATAGGATTGAATTTAAAAGTGCTTCTCTTTTCTTTTTCCTTATTTTTTTTTGTATTATTAATTCAGAGCGTCTTACTTCTTTTCTTTTAATTTTAAATGATTTCAACAATTTCAATAAATCCTTTTTTGAGTTTTGAAAAGCTTTCTTTAAAATTGATCTGTTAGATAACGTTCGGAAATCATTTTTCTTTACCAATGAATATTTTGATTTAGTTTTGCTTTTAGAAGTAAATAATTCATTTTTAATTGATTTGAATTTTCTTTTAAATTTTTCAATTAGAGATGAAAAAAAACTTTTGTTTCTTTTATGTCTTATTTTCTTTTTCTTATGTAAAACTGGAGTTTCTTTTTTCCACTTTCCCTGAAATTGATTATTAGAAGTCTGTTGATCCATGAAAAATTTATATAGAAAATTTTATTAAAAAGTGGGTCCTTTTAATTTCGATTTAAAAGAACCCAAAATGTAAGGTTATTTTGAAGATAAAAACCGTTCAGCTTCTATTGCAGCCATGCATCCGCTTCCGGCAGCTGTAATTGCCTGACGATAATGATGATCCTGAACATCTCCCGCAGCAAAAACGCCTTCGATACTTGTTTTGGTTGAACCTGGAATGGTTTTTATATAATCCATATCATCCAATTCAATTTGTCCTTTAAAAATATCTGTATTAGGATTATGCCCTATTGCAACAAAAAAGCCATGAATATCGATTTTCTTATCTTCAGCTGTTTTTACGTTAGTTAAAAGTACCGCATTAACACCAGAAAAATCACCTAAAATTTCCTTGGTTGTATGATTCCAAAGCATTTCTATGTTTGGTGTGTTGAAAACTTTTTCCTGCATTGCTTTTGAAGCCCTAAGTTCATCTCTTCTCACTATCATATAAACTTTTTTACAAAGTTTAGCCAGATAAGTAGCTTCTTCTGCTGCTGTATCTCCACCACCCACAATTGCTACATCTTTACCACGATAAAAGAAGCCATCACAGGTTGCACAGGCTGATACACCTTGTCCGTTATATTTCTTTTCCGATTCCAAACCAAGCCATTTTGCTGATGCACCTGTAGCAATTATCACAGTATCAGCTAGTATTTTTTTGCCATCATCTGCAAAAACCTTGAAAGGTCTTTCTGAAAAATCAACACTGGTAACAATTCCCCAGCGAGCTTCTGTTCCAAATCTTTCAGCTTGTGCCTTTAGTTGATTCATCATTTCAGGACCTGTTATCCCTTCAGGATAGCCGGGAAAATTATCAACTTCTGTTGTTATTGTTAATTGTCCGCCAGGTTGTAATCCTTGATATACAACAGGTTTTAAATCTGCTCTGGCAGCATAGATTGCAGCAGTGTATCCTGCTGGTCCTGATCCTATTATCAGACACTTGATTTTTTCAAATTCATTATTCATATATGACAATTTTTTTATTTTTTAATCAGAATTTTGATAGCAAAAATAAACATAAAAAATTATATTAAAAAAATTACTCTTAACTTTATTCATAAATACTCCGTTAAGATCATAAAAGACGCAGGTATTGAGAACTTTGATAATTTATGTTTGTGAATACAATATATTAACAATCAGTCAATTAATCTTTTGCAGAAATAAACGTTGTCATTGTTTAACAAACCATTATTTATAAAACAAATTTAAAATTCTACAAAATAATTTAGTTTTTTTTAAAAGATAATTTATATATAAATTGTTCTCTGTTTTTATTTCTACATAAAAATATGTAATTGAATATTAGTTTTTTATAAAGATTGCTATTTTGGGTTATTTATTTTTCTAAATAATTTCTAAAAAAAATATATATTCATACAACTTTGGCGGTTAAAATTGTGTTAATTAACATTATTAAACCTTAACTATTTAGTTTTAGTATAAAATTATACTTAATTTTGAGGAGTGAATTTTATTTAATTTTAATAATATCAATCAAGTTATGAAAAGATTATTTATTTTATTGATTTCGATTATGTTTACTACATTTTTGTCATCACAAACTGTAGTAGTTTTCAGCGAAGATTTTGAACTTCCTTCGTTAGGAGATAGCGTTTTAAGTTCTTCAGATCCCATTGGAGCTGCTCCATGGGCAATTACAACCAATCTTAAAAATTCAGGATTGCGTGCTGATTCATCTATGGTTCAGCCTTCTGCTACAACCTATTTAACTACTAATTCTTTTAGTACAGTTGGTTATAGCAAGGTCTTTTTGAAGTTTGCACAGATATGTAAAATTTTATTTCAGGATGGAGGAACGGTTCAATATTCTACTGATGGTGGTAATAACTGGCAAATTGTTTCATCTACGCTCTATTTAGGTAGCGGAGTAATGGCTTTGGATAAGTTTAGTGAGAATACGCACTCAACATCATGGTATCCAGGAGATACCTTAACTAAACCAACTAATAGCTGGTGGAAAACTGAAACTTTTGATTTATCTAGCATTTTGTCAAATCAAGCAAGTATAAAGCTCAGATTCAGAATGGCTGATGGAGGTATTGTCGGAGGAGAAGGCAGGTATGGATGGTTGTTGGATGATATAAAAGTTCTGGCATCCAATAATGAACTTACGCCACCAACCATGAGTTTTAAAAGCCCTGTTTATTCTGATACAGTTTATGTTACAGGTCCGTTTACCATTCAGGCTTATGTTAAGGACTCTTCGGGGATTTCCAATGTTCAGTTGGTATATAATGTAAATGGTGGTAACGATATCGTTTTACCTATGGTTAATGTGAGTGATAGTACTTATACTGCTGATATCCCATCTTTTGCTTATAATAATACCATTAGTTACCGAATTAATGCCAGCGATATATATAATAATTCTGCCAGTTTACCCAGTGGAGGTTCTAAAATATTTTTTATTAAAAAGGGAGCTCCAAGTGTTCAGGTTGGTACAACTACAACAACAGGTTTGTTTAGTCCGATATATATAGCAAGTTCAACCAGTACTTATCTGTATAGTTATAATGTATGTTTATTTGAAAAAAACGAAATTCTTTCTGGTGGAACCATTGAATCTCTTGCATTTAATAAGACAGATGCACAAGGATATTCATTAGGAAATGCTACTTTGAAAATATATATTAAAGGTGTAGATCAAAATTATGCACCGGGTACCTATTCTGACTATGTTGCTATGCGAAATGGTGCACTAAAAGTTTATGAAAACACAGCTCAAAATCTTAATACAGCTGCAGGTTGGCAAACTTTTATGTGTAATACCGGAAGTTTATTTAATTATTCAGGAAGCGAAAACCTTTTGGTTTTTATTGAATGGTATCGTCCGGGTAATGCCACGGGTGCGGTTAACTGGCAAATAAATACAGCTGCCGGAAAAGCCAATACTTTTTATGGTGCAGGATCTGTACCTGATTTATCAAATACAACCGGTCAAAGGGCAAACATTAAATTTAATTTTCAATCAAGTAATGCCGCTATTGATGCAACTTTATTGAATTTTGCTTCGCCTGTTAATCCGATGACTGCAAATATAAGTAAACCGGTAAGTGTAAGGGTGAAAAATCTGGGTTCAACCACTTTAACTGGTGTTGAGGTACATTGGGCTGTTGATGGAGTATATCAGGGTTTAGTTGACTGGGTTGGAAACTTACCTCAGGATTTCGTTAGTTCCGCATTGGTTCTGGGTAATGTGAATCTGACAGTTGGACCTCATACTTTAAAGGCATGGACTAATTTACCGAATGGAGTTACTGATCAGGAAACAGATAATGATACTATAATATATAGTATTTTTGCCTGCGAAAACCTAACAGGAACATTTACAGTAGGAACTCCGACTTCTAATTTTCCTACTCTTGCAGATGTTTTTACTGCTTTGAACAATTGTGGCATAAGTGGTCCGGTAACTTTTAAATTAGCTCCGGCAACCTATAATCAGCAATTGATTTTGCCATTATTCAATAATGTTTCTGCAACCAATACGATAACATTCGAATCGGCAACTGGAAATCCAAATGATGTTGTATTTCAATATAATGCAACTGGAACTGCTGATAATTTCGTACTTAAGTTTTATGCTTCAAATTATATTAAAGTAAAAAACATCAAATTCAAATCGTTAAATGCTACCAATGGACGTGTTGTGGAATTTGCAAACGGTGCAAGTTATAATACGCTGGAGGGTTGCAAAATTGAAATGATGCCTGCTACAGTTTCTACTGTTACTGGTATATACAATGTTTCATCTACTTTTGAACATCGTAATACAATAAAAAATAATAATATTCAGGGTGGATATTATGGAATTTATTTTTATGGAGCATCAGCAACCAAGGAAATGGGTAATATTTTTGAAGGTAATACTATTAATAATTTCTATTATTATGGTTTATACCTTTATTATCAGGATAGCACCAAAATAATTGGAAATACCATATCCAATCCAATAAATACAACAGCATATGGTTTGTATAATTTATATATGGATAATGCCAATGTATTAAAGAACAGAATTATAATGAATGCTGCAACTACTAACTATTGTATGTATTTCAGCTCAAATAACAGTTCTGCAGGTAATAGTCTGATTGCAAATAATTTTGTAAGTCAATCTGTTAGTACAGGTACTGTTTATGGAATTTATAATACAGGTAGCAACCGAATGAGATATTATCATAATTCAGTAAATATAACAGGTGGATCAGCAACTGCTTATGGTTTCTACATATCAGCAACCAGCGGTATTCATATAAAGAACAATAGTTTTAGTAACACAGGAGGTGGTTATGCTTACTATATTTCATCAACTACTGCTGTTGACTCAAGTGATAATAATAATATTTATGCAACCGGCAGCAATTATGCTTACTGGGGTGCGTTGAGGTCAAATTTAGCCGCTTTACAGGCTGCCAGTGGAAAAGATCAGAATTCTATATCAATAAATCCATTATATTATAGTGTGTCTGATTTACATACAGATAACGTAGGTTTGTATGCAAAAGGAACTTCCATTGATGTGGTTACTGATGATATTGATGGTCAGTTAAGAGATACAATCCCTTGTATTGGAGCTGATGAATTTATCGCTTTACCCAATGATGCAAAAATAAAAGCATTATATACTTATGGTAAACTTCCTTTACTAACAGCTACACCTCATCAGGTAAAAACCATTATTAAAAATATGGGTTCAAATACATTGACAAATCTTGATGTAACTCTTAATATAACTGGTAGTAATACATTTACAAATGTTAAAACGATAGCAACTTTGTTACCTGCTTCGGAAGATACCATTACATTTGATGCTTTTACACCAACTACCTTAGGATTGAACAATGTTAAATTAAGCATTCCAACAGATGATAATCTCACTGATAATGAATTAAATTATCGTCAGGAGATTACAACTGATGCTTATGCATATGCTGATACTTCTGCACCAGCTACATCCTTAGGTTTTAATACAGCTTCAGGTTTATTTGTTGCAAAATATTTTATTAATGATAACAAATTAGTTTCAAAAGTAAAAGCCTTTATTACCAGTTCAAATACGGTAGGTAAACGGATATATGCAGTTGTTCTAAATCAGAATGGTGTTTTGGTTGATTCTTCCTATAGCAGGATAATAACAGCCAGTGATACAAATACATGGGTAACATTCACTATGTTAAATCCATCTGCATCATTAACTAGTAATAACAATGTATATATTGGTATTGCCCAAACATCAAATCCTACATCTGGGTATTATCCATTGGGTTGCCAGAAAGAAACTCCAGCACGTAGAGGTTCTTTCTATTTTACTACAAATTTAGCTGGCGGAGCTTTAACTGAAACTACTCAGAATGGTAGATTTATGCTTCAGGCTGATTTAATAATACCTTCTGCAAATGATGCAAGACTTGTTGGAATTATCAGTCCGAATACAAACTGTGGTTTAACAAATGAAACAGTTAAAATAAAAATTCAAAATGCAGGGGTTACAACCATTTATGGAGATCAGAATGTTATTACTGCCAACTATGCTGTTATTTCAAATGGAAATTTAACTAACATTGTAACAGAACAGATTACAGATACTATTTTGCCTTTACAAAACAAAGAATTTACTTTCTTAACTCCAATTGATTTGCTGGTTAGTACTTTAGACTCTAATTTTAAAATAATTGCCTGGACTGATTTATTAAATGATAATATTCACGTTAATGATAGTGTTGTAAAAATGGTAAAATCCATGTACACACCACAACCACCAATTATCAACAGTCCTGTAAGTGCTGCAATTGGTACATCTGTGGTTTTAAATGCTATTTCAAATGACACAGTTAACTGGTATGCAAATATTATTGATACAGTTACTATTGCAACAGGAAATAATTTTACGACTCCGCTTATCTTTAATTCAAAAACATATTATGTATCTGCAAGCAGAGGTATTGTTGGTAGTGGTGGCGGAGGTGCTACACAATATGTGGGCGAAGTTGCTCCATTGTCAACAGCTGGAACCGGTGGAGGCTTAACTACTTATGTTAATTTCACTGCTCTTACTAATTTCACATTAAAAACAGTAGATTTATTCCCTTATGGAACCGGAGCAGGTACTGTTACCATAGAATTACGAACATCAACAGGAACACCGATAATGTCGAAAACATTTAATGTTACAGGAACAACTTCACCATTAAGTCCGGCTCAAACAGTTACATTAGATTTTCAGATACCTGGTGGAGCAAGTTACCGTTTGGGTGTTAATTCATGGACAGGAGGTGTAACCAATTTATATAGAGACTTAACAGGTACATATCCTTATACAGCTCCTGGTATTATGACTATTGATGGAACTTCGCTTTCACCCTATTTTTATTTCTTTTACCATTGGGGCGTTTTTGCAGGTTATGGAAGTGGTAGTACTTCATCTGCTACTTGTTCAAGTACCAAAATTCCTTATGTAGTTAATGCTATTTCCGGTGTAGATGCTTCTGTAACCGAAATCATTACTCCAAAAACCGGATGTAATCTGATTAATCAAACGGTTAAGCTGAAAATTAAAAACAAAGGAAATTTACCTATTATTGGTGGTCAGAATACACTAACAGCTGGCTATGGAGTAAAATTAGCCGGTAATATTATCAATGTAGTTACTCAAAACGTTAATGATACCATACAAGCTTTTGATTCAATTCAATTTAGTTTTAACACTCCTGTAGATTTACCTTCAGCTGGGTTAGATTCAAATTATACCATTGTTGCCTGGACTCAATTGGTTAATGATTTGAATATTAACAATGATACACTAAATAAAAATCTGGTTTCAAAGTATGTGCCACAACCTCCAACTGTTATTACTCCTGTTAATATTGGATTTGGAAATATTGCAGTTTTATCAGCTTCTGCTGCCGACACTATTAAATGGTATGCAAATTATGCTGATACTGTTGCTTTATATACCGGAGCATCATATACCACACCTGTTTTATATGATACTACAACATACTGGGCACGTGCAACTACAAGTATGGGTAGCAACACAAATCTTGCACTTTCAGCGGTTGCTACACATGGTGGAGGAGGTGCTTCACCAAGTTACGGTCCGGAATTGTATAATAATGGTGTTATTCCTGCTTATGGTACAACAGGTACTGGTTTATGGGGTTGGACAAATACGAATAGCTGGATAGAATTTACATGGACAGCACCGGTAACTTTTAATAAAGTAAAATTTCATAAAGACACCCGTGCAATGACAACCTGTACTTTCCAATACTGGAATGGTAGTGCATATGTTAATTTTTACAATTACAACAGTACTGTTATTGATGATAGTGTTACTTTTCCATCTGTAACTTCATCTAAAATACGTTTTAATACAATTGCAGGAGCTTCAAATCCAAGTTTCAGGGAAATTCAGGTTTTTGAAGCAATGATACTGGGTTGTCAGAGCAATCCGATTGCTGTTGTTGTAAACGTAGCACCGGGTAAAGATGCTTTTGTTTCCAAAATTATAACTCCAGGTACAGGTTGTGGTTTAAATAATCAGGAAGTTAAAGTGAGAATTAAAAATATTGGTAATTTACCAATTTTAAGTAGTCAGAATGCACTTACTGCTCATTATGGATTAAAAGTAAATGGTAGTATTATTAATGTTGTTAACCAGCAGGTAACTGTTGATTTAATGGATAGTGATTCTATTGA
>CAIZXK010000446.1 GCA_903936865.1 uncultured Bacteroidales bacterium
ACCTGCTTTAGATTTTGATAATATTGAAGTATATCCATCAGGAAAACCCTGTAACCGTTCCATTTCAATTTGATTAACTGTTCTAACTAATTTATCTTCGTGAATATAATACATTTCTTTGGTCCATTTAAGTTCCATGGTATCAATATTTAATTCCCAACCTCCAATTTTTCCTATTCGTTGGGAATCTTCAAGTAATTTTTGATTTTTTTCTATTTCAAGTACAGCTAGTTTTCTTTCGGTAATATCATGTGCCAATACTTGAATACCAATTATTTCACCTTCATCATTTTTAATTTTAGAATGATTTGAAAGAAACCATTTATTCCCTGTTGGCAACGAAACAAAATCTTCATATTCCAAACTTGTTTCACTGTTTACAACTTCCTCAAATCTTGATAAATAAGCAGATGCAGTAGGTTCGCCAAATACTTCTTTCAAATTTTTTCCTGTAAAATCTTCAGCTTTTCCACCAAGATTATCCAATGCTTTCTGGTTAAATAGCATAATGTTACCCTCCAAGGTATAAACACCAACTCCAATTCCTGAATTTTCAAGTAAAAGTCGATATTTTTCTTCACTTGCTTTTAATACAAGTTCTGTTTCCATTCTTTCGAGCTCACCAGAAGCTCTAACTGCAACCATTTTCAATAAATCTTCAGCTAATTTAAGGTTTTTAATCGGATTGCTTTTTATAACGGCAATAAGTCCGATCGGTTTACCTGTATGACTCCATAAGGTAACTCCTACATAACTTTCTGCTTTCAGATCCTGAAGAACCGTATCATTAGGAAATAATTTGCAAACACTTGCAGGAAAACAACAGATTGCTTTTCCAACCACATCTCCACAAGGAGTATCTTTAAGTGAATAAACAATATTGTCTTCGAACTGACCATCGTGCCAAACAGCTATTGTTCTGGCATTTAATCCATCTCCTTCCAGTTTGTCGATACACACAAAATCTGCTTCCATTGTTTTTGCAAGATACTGAGCTAACAATTCAAAGAAATTCAACTCATCCTTTTTTCCACTATGTTGAGCCAAAAATACCTGAACTTCGTTGAGTTGCCTCGATACGTCTTCAGCAAGAATTCGTTCTGTAATGTCAATAAAAGAGCAAACCACTTGATGGATAGTTCCATCAATATTTAGTTGAGGTTCTGCATCTACTAAAAGCCAGACTCTATCTTTTAATGCTGGACGATAAACTCCCATAATTATATTCCGAACCGGAAGACGTGTTGCAATTGCTTGTGGAACAGGATGAGTATTGCCAGGAAATGGTGATCCATCTTCATGAATTACATTCCAGTCGGGATTAAAAGATGTTCTCCCTAAAAGCTGATCTTCCGAAATTCCCAAATATTCAAGTGCTTTGGGGTTGCTAAATAGTATTTTAGCTTGTGAATCTTGTATAATTATTCCAACCTGCATTAAATTTACAAGACTTCTGTATTTCACTTCACTTATTTTAAGTGCCTCTTCCGCATTATTTCTATCTATAAATAGACCCACTTGCTGAGCAAAAAGCTCTATGGACATATCGTTTTTTAAAGATTCTCCTTCTGCCATTACTAATGTAAAATCACCTAAGGATTTTTCACCTTTTGATATTTTTACAACGGCAACTTCTCCTATTTTATAAGTTTTTTCAATTAGTGATATAATTGGTTTTGAAATTACTGCACCTGTCAATTCCTGTAAATTTTTAAATCGGGTTATAATCTTGTTTTTTGTTTTTTCAGCTCTTTTAGGATCGTGTTTCCATTTTTTTCCAACAATTTCAAAACCAAGTATTTTAATACCTTTTTGAATATGTTCATTAATGCCCGATATGGCAACTGTTGTAAAATCCAACCCATTTTTTTCAAAAATATTAAAAGCTAGATATTTTGCATCGGATATAGTTTTCATACCCTCAACTATTTGCTGATAATCTATTTCTTTATCTTCATTTCCTAAAAAAAGATTAGACTGACTGATAATAATTTTTTTATCAGTAATATCCGTAAAGAAAGTTGTAAAATAATACTTTTTGGTAGAGTTTACCTGAACATTATACCAACGATTCAGATGTTCTGAAAACTGCTCAAATTCTTTATTTCCTCCATTTATGGCTATTTCACCATAAAAGGAAATCCAGTCAAATTTATCAGTAATTATAGCTGGAATTACATCTGTAATCTTTTGATTAATTATGTTTTCTGTTTTTAATCCTGTTAATTTTTCAAAAGCAGGGTTCACATCAAGAAACATATAATCAATAGCTTTACCATTTTCATTAACTATGATTTTATGGAAAGCATAACCAAAAGGTGCTTTTTTAATTAGTTGTTTGTAATCATCTGTATTCATAATTTTAAATTTTAAATGTTAAAATAATTAGTTATCAATCCCATTAACTCCTTTTTATTGATAGGTTTAGTAATATAATCATTACAACCAGCATCCATTGCTTTTTCCTTATCGCCAACTAAAGCAAAAGCGGTTTGAGCTATAATTTTTACATTCTTATTAAATTGTCTTATTTGTCTGGTGGTTTCATATCCATTCATGTCGGGCATCTTAATATCCATCAGAATCAAATCAATTTCTGAATTGCTGCGGCAAAGATTTAAGGCTTCCATACCGGTTCTTGCACAATAAACTTCATTGCCAGCAGCTTTTATTATTTTTTTAATATATAATTCTGATATTTCGTCATCTTCCACAATCAATATTTTAAGATTTCTTTTGAGCGGTTGAATTGTAATGTCTTTTGTTAAAAATTGTTCTGTTTCTAATTCTATCTTCGTTTCATTATTATAAGGAATTGTAAAATAAAATGTTGAACCTGTTCCCGATTCACTTTCCACCCATAATTTACCTCCTAAAATTTCCACAAAAGCTTTTGCAATAGATAAGCCCAAACCTGCTCCTTCATAATTTCTTGATAACGATTCGCTTCCTTGCCTGAATCTATCAAAAATTACATGCTTTTTTTCTTCACTTATACCAATGCCGGTATCTTTTACATAAAACTCCAGTTCAGGGATTCGACTACGCTCATCCACCTCACTGACCGTTTTTATAAGTTTATATCCAATTTCAATTACCCCTTGATTTGTGAATTTGATTGAATTCTTTACCAGATTTTCGAGTATGGCATACAGTTTTTCTTTATCTGTTCTTATAATTGCTTTTTTTGCTGATAATGTATTTTTAAAAAATAATTTTATCCCTTTTTCTTCAGCTTCAGGTTTGAAAAAATTATATATAAATTCGGTTTGTTCATTTATATCTGTATCTGAAACAAATACTTGTGTTATTTTTGCTTCAATTTTTGATATATTCATAATATCATTAATCAGATTCAGCATCCGTTCTCCGCTTTTCTGAATAATATTTATATATTTTTGTTGTTCAATGCCTGTTAGCATGGGCTCTTTAAGCAATTCAGCAAAACCAAGTATTCCATTCATTGGAGTTCGTATTTCGTGACTCATATTGGCTAGAAAAGCAGATTTTAACCGATCGCTTTCTTCTGCTTTTTCTTTGGCTTTAATTAATTCATATTCAGTTTTTTTGCGTTCAGTAATATCTCTTACGATATTCATTAATGCAATTTGTTCGTTATAATTTATAATTATTACTTTTATTTCCACATTAATTTCATGCCCATCCCTGTGGAATAATATAGTTTCAAAATTTGAAAAACCTTTTTCCAATAAATCTTTTTCACGTTTTTCAATTTTAGCTGAAGTTACGTCTTTTTCTAACTCAACCGGGTTGATCAATAGCATTTGTTCTATGGTATAGCCAAGCATTTTTGCTGAGTTTTCATTTAAATCAATAATCTCAACTACTCTTTTTTCAGAATTATTGAATTTAAAAATGGTTATACCATCCGTATTTGCTTCAAATAATTCCTGATACTTTATCTGGCTATCTTTAATTGCCTTTTCTGCTAGTTTGCGTTCCGTAATATCCCGAACTACGCCTATGGTACCTATAAATTCTTCGTTTTCATTAAATTGCTTTTGAACATTCATTGAAACCCAGAATGCAGATCCATCTTTTCGTTTTGCCTGAGATACAAAATCCCGAATACTTGGTGAGCTGGACAGTAATTGCAAGAGTTCTTCCCGAACTTCCGGATTTGCATATAAATTTTCTGCAGGTAATCCTATTAATTCAGATTCTGAATTATAACCATACATTTGAAGTGCTGCTGGACCAACTAAAGTAAATTTACCATTTCTATCAGCTTCAAAATAAGCATCCTGAAAGTTGTTGAAAATATTTTTAAACTTCTTTTCACTTTCCCTGAGTGTTTTCTCTGCTTTTTTTCTTTTTTCCTCTTCCATTACTATTTTTCGCACTTTGGTAAGGGAGTAAAAATAATAGGTCATAATAATAAAGAGGAAAGAAAATATGATAATTAAGCGATTACGTAAATTTGCAAGTGCAATATAAATATCTTTATGCTGATAAGAAATTACGATGGTCCAGTAAGTATTGCCAAGAGAAGTCCGATAAAAAGTCATATACTTTTTGTTAAATCTGGATTTGCCATTAATAATTTCCTCCTGATGAACACCTTCAGCTGTACCATTACTTTGTTTTTTAATGGTTTTTAGAAATTCTACGGTAGAAATGTCATGATTTGTAATTTCAAGAAATGTTTTACCTGTATGTTCCTTTACAGGGCAAAAAATCTCTACCCCATTTTCGGTTAAAAGCCATACATTTCCTTGCCCCCTTATTTTAATTTTTCCAAGGTATTGTTCGCCCAGCTTATTAATCGGGATTAAAATGGCAAGACTTCCTTTATACTCATTATTTTTAAATATCGGAACATGCAATGCTATAGCAGGATAGCCCTGTACCGACATAAATACATCACTTAACACAGGCTTGTGAGAAGCAATAATTTGACTTACATGTTTCTGCGAGGAAATATTTTTGTTGA
Organism: uncultured Bacteroidales bacterium; assembly: GCA_903936865.1. GTDB lineage: Bacteria > Bacteroidota > Bacteroidia > Bacteroidales > JACABE01 > JACABE01. The sequence continues at coordinate 4,955 of CAIZXK010000446.1, forward strand.
TTATTGAAGGATTGTAAGGAAAGGTAAATAAAATAAATCCATTTTCATCAACTCTGGTAATAGCTTCAATGTGATTTTTTTGATTTTTATAAAATTTTTCTATCAGTACTTTGCCGTTATCTGTAAAATCTATAATTTCATTCAGTTGAGATAAAAACATGAGATCAGATTGGTAATCAGCAAAAAATGAGGTAATTCCCTTAGATGCTGTTTCTGCCAGTATCAATTGTTCTGTATTGAATTCTTTTATTGTTTTTACTTTAATACCATATCTGATTATATAATAGTCCAATAAGTATTTGAAAAAATATAGCTGTAACTACATGTGGACTTTACTAAATTGCTGTTCAATGTACTTACAGATTCCATGATAAACAGA
>CAIZXK010000447.1 GCA_903936865.1 uncultured Bacteroidales bacterium
AAACCATCAATAGTTTGAATGGCTTTTTCGACAATCGTCGGTTCACTTTTTTTCATGATACTTAATTTGAATTAAAAATAATTTAGGGAGGTGGTACTCCCTTTCAGTATCTTATACGTATATTTGCAGATAACTATTCCGCTTTTGCGGAATTTAGTACAACAAAAACTATATGTCAATTGGGGTTTCGGTGCGGAAAACAAAGTTCGCAGCCCGCAACAACGGCATCGGGGTTCGACAGGATAGCAACCTGCAATCTCCAACTGTATTTAGATCCAAAGTTATGGGTCATTTTAATGAAGCAGACAACATAAACAATGAAATTTAAAAATTACAAATCAGCTATTCACAACTTCGTAGACTCATTTCAGAGTGTCGACTATTCCAAAAGTGAGAAGCTAGCTTTTAATGTTCTTATTCATTTGCATAACCATAAAATCAATTCTTCAGCGACTTTTGACTTCATAAATAGAATAATTGAGCCTGCTGAAGCAAATACGAATGAAAGTAAACAGTTACTAAATGACTACATAGATTGGTTGCCAGAACATTTCAAAAATCACAATTGTGATTTAAACAAACTTGAAAAACTAACTATTACAATTTCCGCAGACATTGACAAAGCATATGAACCAACTGGAATGAATTATTGCTAGCAAATTAAGGTTACAACTCAGACTTTGTGGAAAGCTGACGGAAAAGACGAACAATCCATTAAAATTTCGCAAGATGAATTGGTAGATAATAATTTTTTACAAATCGGAATACCTGAACTATGACAGCCAAAAAAACGACAATGGAGAATGGAAACACATATGTATATTTTGCATTAAGTGGTGATAACTTTGATCCAGAAGTTGTGACGAAGAAAATTGGAGTTATCCCAACAGAAAAGTGGAATAAAGGAGACAAAGGAAAATATAAACCCACCTTAGAATATACGTGTTGGATATTTTCCACGGACAAAGGGAAAGAATATTTAATGGTTGACAGTTTAGTAGATGAGGTAATAAGTAAACTGTTTGACAAAATTGAAATAATTAATGAATTGAAACATCAGTATAATTTAGAATCAGTTCTTGAAATAGTAATGTACATTGATACCAATGAAGAACAATCGACACCAGCATTGGGACACGACCTGAAAACAATCGAATTCCTTTTCCGAACACAGACAAAAACTGACGTTGATATTTATAGATTCAATTCTGCAATTATTGAGACATAGAAATCGGCTTAGTCCAACTTGGTTTTATTCATCATTCCCTCAGTGCCTTTAATAAATTTTTCAACAAATTGATAATTTTTCAACTTTTATATATATTTTTGCAAGGGAACGATGAATAAAACACTATAACGTTAGCGTTCATTGGTAAAAAGACGACAGAAAAAAAATAAATTTGACAAGCGAAATCCAAAGAGCTTTTTAAACAGAATAGGAAACATAAAAACAAAACAATATGACAAAAAACATATCAAAACCCTTGGCAATGTTGGTGGCAGGACTGCTATGGGTGGGCTTGGCACAAGCCCAAGTATCTGCCAATGCATCTGGTGGTGATGCCACAGGTAGCGGAGGTACTGTTGCTTACAGTATTGGACAGGTAATTTATACAACAAATTTCGGAAGTTCTGGTAGTGTAGCTCAAGGCATTCAACATGCTTACGAAATTTTTACTGTAGGTATTAAGGAAACAGAGTTAAACATTTCGCTCACAGCATTTCCAAATCCGACAAAGGAAAATTTAACCTTGCAAATAAGCGACTTCAACAGCGAAAATTTGTCCTATCAACTTTATGATATGCAAAGTAAACTAATATACAGTGGACAGGTAACAGCAAAGCAAACAGAGTTAAACACGTCAAGTTTACCATCAGCAACTTACTTCATCAATGTTGTAAACCAAGAAAACAAGAAAGTTCAAACCTTCAAAATCATCAAAAACTAAAATACAATGAAAAGTATCATTACTTTTTGTGCAGTTATTTTAATGACTGCAAGTGTGTTCGCTCAATCACCAAACAAAATGAGCTATCAAGCAGTCATTCGTAATAGTTCAAACGTACTAGTAACAAGCTCTGCCGTTGGAATGCGGATTAGCATTTTACAAACTTCGCCAAGCGGAACTGCTGTGTATGTGGAAACCCAAACCCCAACAACCAATGCCAATGGATTGGTAAGCATTGAAATTGGTGGCGGTACCGTTGTTTTAGGAAGTATAAATACCATCAACTGGGTAAACGGACCTTTCTTTATCAAGACTGAAACCGACCCTGCAGGGGGAAGTAACTATAGCATCACCGGTACAAGCCAATTATTAAGTGTACCTTATGCTTTGTATTCAGCCACAAGCGGAAGCAGTATTCCCGGCCCGCAAGGCCCACAGGGACCTGCGGGTAATAATGGGGCGCCCGGCACTCAAGGTGCAGTAGGTCCACAAGGACTGCAGGGCCCTCAAGGCCAAGCGGGTGCTACAGGTCCAACCGGTACTCAAGGCCCCATTGGATTAACTGGTCCTGCAGGTCCACAAGGTGCCATAGGATTAACTGGAGCGCAAGGTCCACAAGGACCAGCCGGAGCGAATGGAATAAATGGTGCTGATGGTAAAACAGTTTTAAACGGCACTTCAAACCCAACATCATTGATCGGTAACAATGGCGATTTTTATATAAACACCATTTCCAATATTATTTTTGGACCCAAAGCCT
>CAIZXK010000448.1 GCA_903936865.1 uncultured Bacteroidales bacterium
CAACCATATAGGCATTTTCTGCCAACGTTTCAAGTAGCATATTAAAATTATAATTTTCAGGAACAAATATTTTGGAAACATTGCGGCAACCTTTCCCAAAATGTCTCAAAATATCATTACTCAGATTATTTAAATCGATTTTATTTTCTTTCCCAGATAATATTGCAATAGCATTTCGATTTTTACGGATTATATGTGGATATTTCCCAAAATAATATTCGAAATACCTCGCTGTATTATTGCTTCCTGTTGCTATTACTGCATCAAAATTTCCCATTTTATTATCTGCAAAAGAAATCAAATTAATAAATTCGGGCTCAAATTCGATAAGTTTTTTTGCAATTGCAGGCAAAAGATAAATATCATCAGATGACAACTTTGCTAAAATACGATGCCCTGACATAAGTACATAAAAGAAATCATGGAAACCCACTAAAGGCAGATTACCAGCCATAATGACACCTACATTTCTCAATTTAACAGGATTAAGCCTATCCAATGAATAATGTTGTATCCATGATTCTATTTCAGCTTTAGTAATGCTCTTAGCAATAGCTTTAATTGCATAATGAATATTGTTATGAGTAAACCATGGATTATTATAATTAGTCTTAGTAATAGCTTGAGTAAAATAATCGTTTTCATTAGTTACATCATATTTATAATCAGCAAGAAATTGAGATAATAAACCAAAAGCCTGTATTCTTTTTATTAATTCCATTTTATTTTGATTTTAAACACTAAAACTAAAATCTTATTATAATGCTTGTTTTTATTAAATTTGCAAATCTTTTGCTAAAATAAAAAGAAATAACAAACGTTATACATTTTAAAACATAAAAAATCAAAATTGAAGAAATCACTTCTAATTTTATTATTCATAATTTCAAACTTGTTGAAACTATATTCGCAAGACAGAGAGACATTTGGCATATATGAAGATTCATTAAAATCATTAGGAATTATAATGAGAAATGGAGCAAATGATCGAATAAAGTTCGAAGCTTCTGCAAAATTCTCCAATTTGCTCGAAGAAGCTTTATCTTTAAAAAATTCATTTAATTACCCTTTTGATTCTGTAAATTTAATAGCACGCCTTACTTCTCCTGATAAAAGATTTAGAATTTTTAACTGGGTGATTGCTAAGCAAAATGGCACCTATGAATACAACTGTTATTTGCAATCTTTTAATGAAAAAAAGAAAAAATATGATGTATTTAAATTAAATGATAAATCATCGGATATAATAGCACCTGAAACTCAAACCCTCGATCCGGAGAATTGGTATGGAGCATTATATTATAAGATTATAGTTGCAAAAAATGAAGATGTAACTTATTATACCCTACTGGGTTGGAACGGAAACAATGGAATATCTTTTATAAAATTAATAGAGGTATTAACTTTTCGCTCGGGTAACCGTCCTTTTTTTGGAGCAGCTATTTTTAGAAAAGGTAAAGAAAAATCAAAACGAATTATTTTTGAATATTCAAACAAAGCAATCATGACGCTTAAGCATGAGCCACAACAATACCAGATAAAGAAAAGGTTGAAAAAGCCTGAAAAAGGTAAAAGATTCATAATGGAAAATGTAAAATCAGAAATGATATTATTTGACAGATTAGTTCCGTTAAATACTTCATTGGAAGGACAAAAGCAATTTTATGTTCCCGAAACCAATGTTTTTGATGCTTTCATTTTTGAAAAAGGGAAATGGCTGTTTATTGAAGATATTGATGCAAGAAATAAAGCAATTCGTGAAAACAGAAATCAACCCGAAAAAGTTCCTCAATTACAATTATACTCACCAAAATAGGGTTTAAATTGCAGTTTTAAAATCTTAATCATTTATATTCTATTTGCTACCTGACTCTGATTTTTTTTCCTGCTCTTATTAATGTGGATTTTCTCAAGTTGTTAAGTTTTTTTAACTTTGATACACTAGTATGATATTTTCTGGCTATGGTACCTAAACTTTCACCACTTTTAACTTTATGATATTTAGCTTCTTTAAGTTTAGAAATATCTTTCTGATACCTGAAGTGATATGCATTAAGTAACAAAACATCAGAATGAAGTTTAAAATTTTGAAAATCAATAATATCTTCAGGGTTTATAGGAGCGCCTAAATATCTGATTTCAAAATGAAGATGACTGCCTCTCGATCTACCTGTATTTCCACCAAACCCAATTATATCTCCAGCTTTCACTAATTGGTCATTGCTTACATTTATTTGAGAGAGATGAGCATATAAGGTTTCAAGTCCGTTTAAATGCCTTATAACAACCACAAACCCATAAGATCGGCTCAGTTTTGTAATTCTTACTACTCCATCAAAAACATTATAAATACTATCACCTGTTTCAAGATTTACGTCAGTACCATAATGATAGCGATTTCTTCGCATCCCGAAACGAGAGGTTACTTCACCATCAAATGGATGAACATAAAAATTTCCTTTACTTTTATCGGTTAAATATAAGATAGTTGTATCTGTTTTTTTTGAAAAATCTGTTTTCGGGTAATGAATCATATCATTATCGAAACTATTATATAATGTATCGGTTTCAAAAAAAACAGCTAATGAA
>CAIZXK010000449.1 GCA_903936865.1 uncultured Bacteroidales bacterium
AGTAATATGGCAATCTAATCCTATCATTACTTATCATGCTAATCAATTAGCTACAAATATAAATATTATTAGTGATGCCCGGCAAATAACCTTAAATAAACCAAGTAATTTAACTCTCGAAAAGAAACTATTAAGAACACAGCTCAATCAATCAGTGTTTTTAATAAAAGAAGCCTTGCGGTTGTATTATGGTTTGAATAATAAAACCGAAGAAATGCAACTGCTAAGCTATCCTATCTCTAAGCTTAGCAGAATGACCGATTCCGGGTTCTATTTTGAGGCATCGCAACTTAGCGTTAAGGCCGAAACTCTTTCAACAGAAATTGCTGCAATAGGAATTACTGCTGCTAAGATTGCAAAAATGAAAGAAGATCTGCAAAAATTCTATCAGCAAATACCCAAAAGAGAATATGCAGAAAAAAATCATGCGGCTATGGTTAAGTTGATTCCCGAAAAAATAAATGAGACAAGGCTGATGTTGAGGAACGTATTGGATTCATTAATTATGATGTATAATGATGAACATCCCGAATTTGTGAACAGCTATAAGAATTTCAGACAAAGAAATGAAAGACCGGGAAGAAAAAAACATTATTCCGTTTTGATACAAGGACAAGTAAAAGACCTTGTCAATTTAATTCCTCTTGAAAATGTTAGCATTGAAGCCGGTGAAAAACAAAAGCAAACAAAAACCGATAAAAACGGAAATTATAAAATAAGAATTTATAAGAAAGATGCTAATTTTATTAAGTTTTCAATAGAGGGCTATGATAGCATAACACATGAAATTCCAAAGGAATATGAGAAGCATGAAGTAGAAATTAATTGTGAATTGCCGATAGTGAATGGTTCTACAACCATTATTGAATAAATATACATCAATAATCCCGTTAGGGATTTAATATCGGTAGAAACAAAGAATAATAAATTAGAAAAGTCCCGTTGGGACGATATAATCAAATAAGCTAATTCTCAAAAACAAAAACAGCCACTCTAGATTTAAATAATCAAGAATGGCTGATTGCTGTCTGAAAAAATGTCTTATAAATCTTGTTTTTTCATCAATAAATTGAGGGTAACATTAAAATCGTCGTAAATGGTTTTATCACCAAGATTGTCGAAGAATGAACCAGAACCATATTTAAGATTAAATTTAGTTCTGTCGATAGTAATGTTAGCATAAATTCTTTTTCCTTCGGGAGTATCGGTAATAACTGCTTTAATCGTTATAGGCTGGGTAACACCTTTAATGGTTATTTTACCATTAACAAAAGTAGTTCCTTTCATAATTTTAGTTGCTTTATCCATTACAAAACTAGCTTTTGGAAATTTATCAACACCAAAGAAATCATCTGATTTCAAGTGTCCTTCCAGTTTGGTTCTGTATTCTTCATCAGTCATATCTGTATTTTTCAAAGAGGTCATATCTATCTGAAAATTTGCTTTGGTTATCATATCATTATTGATAGTAAATTCACCACTCGACAAATCAATAGTCCCAGTGTGCTCTCCGGTAATTTTTTTACCTAACCAGGTAATTTTTGAGTTTTTTAAATCTGCTTTAAACTTAGTTTGAGCATTTACAAATAAACCTGATATTAATATTATTGCTATTGATAAAATTAGTTTCTTTTTCATTTTTTTATAAATTTAAGTAAATTATTATTTTTAATTAGTAATGATGCAAAATTACATCCTATTGTTATTGTGTGAAATGGAAAAATTAAGGTATTGATGGTAAAAATCATGGTAACACGAATCATTCGTTATCACTATTTATCTAATTTCTTCTCTCCCATCCTTATATAATGCAAACCTGCCTTTTGTTCGGGGATAAACCTGACTATTGCTTTGCCAGGGCCAACCACCAAATTCAGTTAAACGAAAATCATTGATAGCCTGTTGAATTTCAGCCTGAGTATTCATTACAAAAGGACCATATTGAGCAATTGGTTCCAAAATAGGTTTTCCCTGAAGCAAAATCATATAAGCTTCTGATTCTATCGCTTCAATCAAAACACTATCATTAGCTTTCAAATCAATCGCATTACCCGAAAACACTATATTTCCATTAACCAATAATGAATTACCTTTATAAAAATAAACTGTACGGTTAACCCCTTCACCTGCAATAGGAATATTCCATTTAACACCTTCGTCCAACTTAATAATCCAGACAGCCACTTCATTTTCAGGCATAGCAGCCCACGAATCGGGAGCAGAGGATAATGCAATAACATTTTCAACATTTCCGGCAATAACTTTTACTGAAACAGATTTTCCACTTTCATCCATAGTTTTAAAAACAGGAATATCTTTAGACCATAACATTTTAAAATGTGGTTCAGCAAATTTCTTTTCTTTTGGCAGATTTAACCAGATCTGAAATAATTCAGCAGGATTCTCTTTATCCAAATTAAGCAATGGAAACATTTCACTATGCTGTAAACCAGAACCAGCAGTCATCCACTGCACATCCCCTGCCCCATATCTACCGGCCTGTTTGTGTGAATCGGAATGATCAACAAATCCTTCAAGTACAATAGTAATGGTTTCAAATCCCCTATGTGGATGCACCGGAAATCCGGGAACTACATCCCCATGATACATTCGCCAGCCATCTTTAATGCTAAAATCATTACCAATATTTCTACCTTCAAGTGAAACAGAAGGCCCCATTTTTTCATTACCAGCCGGATATATATCCCTGTGATGAGCAAAAAATAGAAATGGATTTTTAACCGGCCACATAAAACCGAGTGGCTTTATATCAATAATTGCATTGTTTTTCATGATTTCTTGTTTAATAATTCATAGGTACTTCCATTAATAATATTCTGGCATCTTTAGTAGCAGTTACAGTAACTTTATCCGTATCCCAAACACCATAACCATCTCTTTTTTCGAGTATTTGTCCATCAACATCAATCTGACCTTCGAGCAGGAAAATGTATAACCCATTTCCTTCTTTTTTAAAATTGTAGGTTGCTGATTTTCCTGATTTAAAGTTAGCAAGATGAAACCATGCATCCTGATAAATCCATACACCCTGACCAGTAGAATCAGGTGAAAGTATCTGATAGAATGCATTTTCTTTTTCCAGATTCTTAATTGAAATCTGATCGTAACGTGGTTCAGCATGTGCTTTATTTGTATGAACCCAAATTTGTAAAAAACTGACTTCCTTATCAGTATTTTTATTAAACTCACTATGAAAAACTCCGGTTCCGGCACTCATTACCTGTACATCACCTTTTCTTATTACGGCAACATTACCCATATTATCCTTATGTTCCAGATCACCGTCAAGTGGTATGGATATAATTTCCATATTATCGTGCGGATGCATCCCAAAGCCTTCACCTCCTTTTACAATATCATCGTTC
>CAIZXK010000450.1 GCA_903936865.1 uncultured Bacteroidales bacterium
CGATTTAATTTTAGACTATCGTTTTAAAGCAATTACAAGTGCTAATAATTTTGTAAAAGAAGTATATGCTACATTCACTATCAAAGCTTTTGGAGCTGGTTATGAAAACGGTTTCGGTTTCCAGATCGGAAGTGCTGCCATACAAAACAATGATATTACTGTTACCGGTTATAGCTTAAAGGAAAACTACATCAACCTAAACAGCAATGGTACTGAATTCGGACAAACTATTCCTACCATCATAGTATTCGACAATGCTTACAAACAAATGGCTTATCCAGGTTCAGGAATCGGAGTAAACACAACTCCAGGTGCTCCTTATGTAACTCCCGTTACACTTACAATTAAGATTGCACTTACTCCTGAAAAATACACTTTAAATCAGATAAGTTTAGCTACATTCAATCCATTTTTGATTGTAAAGAAAATAAGAGGAACAGAAGTACATTTACCAAATTATCCTCCAACAGCTTTAGCTAATCCAGCATTATTCGGAACTGTGGATGATAATTCCAATCCAGGACAAAACATTTATTACAAAACAGAAAACAATTTACCATGGGCTATCAATGTTTATCAGGTGATAGATTATGTAATTGAAAAACAAGATATCAGCGTTGGATATTTAAAATTTGCACCATGGGCAGAAAGCAATGGCGTAAGTTTCACTGATTGGTTTCTTGACATTCCAGGTAACATCGACCAAAGTAAAATATATCAGGGACAATAAGTTCTGAAAAATATAAACAGATAAAAGCCTTCGCAATTAAGTTTGCGAAGGCTTTTTTATTATACGGGACTTCTAAAAATTGCTTTCTCGTCGTTGAACTTCAATTTTAAAGTCCTCATTTACATTAGTAAACTGCAGTTTTAAAATCTTGTTCACCTGAAAATTTCTAATTTTCATAACTCTTTATCAGATAAAAAAAGGGAATTGAAAATAAATTTTCAGCTCCCTTTTATATGATTACCCTCGGCATTGCCTGATAATTTTCACTATACTTGCGGCGGTGTGCCTTCACAGTTGGAAACAACGGCATCAATTTGAACCAATGCATCCATAGCAATCGCTGAAACACCAACTATTGTTCTTGCAGGAAGATCGCTTTTGAAAAATGTTGTGTAAACTTCGTTTACAGCATCAATATCTGCGATATTTTTAAGTTGAATATTTATTTTAACTACTTCGTCCATTACATGGTCAACACTTTCCACAATTGCCTTAATATTTTTCAAGCATTGTTCAGTTTGCTCTTTTGCACCTCCAGCTACTACTACACCAGTTTTCGGGTCTAAAGGTAACTGACCTGAAATGTGATTGTAATGAGAAAAAGCTACAGTGTGTGAATATGGAAGTTTTGGTGCATTATCTGTATTGCTTGCTTCAATAACAAGTAGAGCGGTGTCTTCTGGAAGTTGTGGGGGTGTTCCATCTCCATGAGAAACAACGGTATCAATTTGAACCAGAGCATCAATAGGTAAAGCTGAAACATTCACGAATGATCGTGCAGGAGCATAGCCAGGGAAAAACTTTGTACAAACTTCGTTTACGGCTTCAATATCAGAAATGTTTTTAAGAAATATTGTAGTTTTAACTACATCGTCCATTACGTGGTCAATACTTTCTAAAATAGCCTTAATGTTGTTTAAGCATTGTTCAGCCTGCTCTTTTACACCACCAGCTATCATGTTACCCGATTTCGGATCGATTGGTAATTGTGCTGATATATTGTTGTAATGAGAAAAAGCTACCGTTTGTGTGTAAAGACCTTTGGGAGCATTTCCGGTGTTTCTTGCAACTTTTATCAAATCGCAAGGAGCTTGAGGAGTTGTTCCTTCTCCGTTTGAAATTAATGCTTCAATTTGTACCAAAGCACCATCCAAAGGCAACTCAGCAACCGCCACTACTGTAAGTGTAGGAAGATAGCTCTGGAAGAATGTAGTATAAACTTCGTTTACAGCGTCTATATCATTTATATCCTTAAGAAATATCGTGATTTTAATAACATCGTCCATAACGTGGCCGATACTTTCTACAATTGCTTTAATATTTGTTAAACACTGCATTGCCTGCTCTTTTATATCATTACCTGCAATTTTACCAGATTTTGAATCAATAGGTAATTGAGCTGAAATATTATTGTAATGAGAAAAAGCTACCGTTTGTGAATATAGATCTTTTGGTGCATTTTCGGTGTTTCTTGAAAGTTTAATGATTTTTCCACTCATATTAAATTCTCTTTTTTAATGTTTTTATTGTCATTTTTAAATGTTATGCCTGATTAAACAGCAGTTGCTTTTCTGCAAGTGTTTCAGGGCAAAAGTATCAAAAAAAATTGATATAAAAAAACTTGCTATACCTTCAATAGACATAGAAACCCGCATGATGCATACACGGGGTGTGCAGGCGAAACCTATTGAAAAACAAAAGCATGGTTTGAAGTAATAACATGAGTATAAAGATTGTAAATCCATGATTAGTACTATTTTTTCAATCATGGCAAAAATACTTTATTTATCTTTATCATATTAATTTTAAACAACAAAATCCCATTAGCTTTTCTGCCTAATGGGGTTTTTTGTGAAGGGGATTTCGGCTATAGGGCTGAATGTTATGGGGCATTTTTTCTTATGAAGTTATTGGATTTATTTGAATCTGTCCACCAATAGCTCTTAATACTTTCATAATGGTATCAAATTGAGGCTTTGCTCCATCAGATAAAGCTTTGTATAAACTTGGTCTACTTAATCCGGTTTCTTGAGCAATTTTTGTCATTCCAATTGATTTTGCTATATGTCCAATTGCTATAATCACATCTGAATCATTTCCTTCTGCTAAAACTGTGTTAAGATATTCAGTAATCATTTCATTACTATCTAAGTAATCTGCTATATCAAATTTTGAAGTTTCCATATCTTTGTTTTCAATTCCTTTAAAATTCTCTATATGGATATTTTTAATAATCATTTTCTTTTTAGTTTTATATTTTTTACTGCAAATTTACATTTTTTCTCTTTATCCAGCTCTCCCTGTCAGCTAATTACTGGCTGGGCAGTCCACTCGATTGGCTGCAGCCTTTTTATTTTAAATTAATTCTGTCCCACACCATTCCTTGTCGTGTTTTGAAACGAACAATCCCATATGCTTTTGACAAAATTATTTTATCGATTCCTGAATTGAAAGTATTCATGATGTAAGCACTGTCAGTTATTTTATCAGACTGTGGAGTTCGTCCTTCAAATGGACTTGATGCATCCTTTACGAATTCGTAATAATCGAATATTTTTGTGTTGTTGATTAAGGTTATTGTATCGTTTTGTATATTTTTTTTTGATTTGTTATTAATATCATTGTTTGCACCCCAATTATTGTAATAAAGTTCAAAAAATGATTCAAAGTCAATACTGTACTGAATATTGTTTGGAGCAAGTTTATTTATAGTAATCAAATCCCTTTCAAAAGAACTACTATCTCTCGGCAATTTTACATATTTTACAGTTCTTAATGTAGGTTTATTCCAGCCATCTCTAAAACCTGGATTCCAATTAGGGTGTTCAGTTGATTTGTCTGTTATTAAAAATAATTGAAACTCATTTTTAATGTTTTTAAAAGTAAGCGTATCTCCTTTTGTGTATGAGTTATATTGACTTAATTCCAAGTCTTTGTCACTCATAGTGCAAGATGAATTTGTTATAAAAATTGTGAATGCTAAAAAGTAAATGAATTTCATATATGTCGTAATAAGGTTGCAGCCAACTCGTTTATATATATGAAAAATTCGTATAATATATCCAATTTGGTTGGCTTTGTAGGTTTTATCCATTTTTATTTTTCTACAAACTTACAAATTATTTCAATTAAAAAAACCTGACAGCCAAAATAAAACTGTCAGGTTCTTATCTGATATAAATCTATTATAATCAATTAAAAATCAAAATCCCATTAGCTTTTCTGCCTAATGGGGTTTTTTGTGAAGGGGATTTCGGCTATAAGGCTGAATGTTATGTGCTGTGTTTCTTTTTCAGTCAGCCTTTTCATAGGTCAAGTTTACTACTCCAGTGTCAAATGATTTCGCTTCAATTAGTTTCCAAGTTGTTTCTTTTGGTTTGTCTGCGAATAAAGGAATTCCTTCTCCAATAATTTTCGGGATAACCGTAATTATCATCTTGTCTAAAAGACCCTCATTTATAAACGTTGTGATAAGTTGTCCGCCACCAATGAGCCAAATGTCTTTATTCGTTTTGCTTTTAGTTTCAGCAACAAAGTCTTCGATTTTCTGTGTCAATAAGTAAGTTTCTGGACTTTGAATTTTCAATTCTTTGTTGCTTGTTACTACATAAGAGTCGAGTCCGATATATGGCCAATCAACTCCAAATCCAATAATTTCATTGTAAGTTTTTCGTCCCATTATTGTTGTTCCAATGCTGTTTAAAAATTCAGCATAACCATAGTCACCTGTCTGTGGGCTCGGAATCGAAGTCAACCAATCAATATTTCCATCTGGTCGTGCAATATATCCGTCAAGGCTTGTCGCAATGTATAAAACTGTCTTAATCACTTTCTTTTTTCTTGTCAATTTTACTTTTCGTGTCGGTCTTTTAACATAGCACTCAACATGATAATAACCTTACCAAAAGTAATACAAGTCTGCTGAAATTTGAAGCCAACCTTTCCTTTTGGTAATTATTTTTTCTACAAACTTACAAATTATTTCAATTAAAAGAACCTGACAGCTAAATAAAAACAATCAGGTTTTCCCTCAATATAAATCCACAACAATCAATTTAATAATCAAAATCCCATTAGCTTTTTCTGCCTAATGGGATTTTTTGTGAAAGGGATTTCGGCTATAGGGCTGAATGTTATGTACAGCCATTGTTATAATGTCAATCTTCTGTTTCCGAATGAGGAGCATCTACCGGCTTCGATTGGGGAGACCCAATTTCCCGTAAATAAATAGAAAAGAAAATAATCGCAAAGATGGATAGGAACTCACTCTGCCAGTTTTGAAAAGATTCAAACCAAAGACGGCTGTTATTTAGATACGTTAACATTGTTTCTGTTTGCTTTCCTTCCAATAACTGGATTTCATTGAAGTCTTTATTACTTCCATACCAGTGTAAATAAAACGAAATAATAAATAAGAAGAAAAGAGAAAAGGTCAACGAATGTTTATATATCCATAAAAATATCCCACCTCTTTTTACTGGCCAGGGAGACATTGGATGTGCCTTTGGTTCTCTATCTACTTCTTCTTTGCCAGAGAGTTTCTTAGATTCAGAGGAACCTTTTTGTCTCAGAAATACAGTGAACCAGATAAATAAACCCATCTGAAAAAATTCACTTTCCCAATTTTCAAAAGTCGCTTGAATAAAATGTCCCGTTTGCAGGTAATGCAAAAAACTTACGATAGGCTGATTATAATCTTTAAGATGTTGGAGGTATTGATGCCAACCAGTTATAGCCTGTCCAAATATACTAATAACAAACAAAGCCAAAAATGCAATGCTTAAACTATTTTTGTAAACAAATGATTTCTTTTTAGTTGTCATTTTCTGAAAGTAAATAAATAAAACTTCAAAATTACCACGAAATTATCGCCCGTTGGGGCGGTTTAGTTCAACATTTCGATAACCTTACCAAAGGTAATACAATTCAGCTTTATATGGAGGCTATATGTACTTTTTGATATTTTTTTTCTACAAATATACATAGTATTTTTTTGAGTATGTTGTAAGTATATTTTTATTTCTTTGCCCGTAGGGCATTTATATCCGTAGAAAAATATAATTAATAATTGTCCTTAGGACATTTACATTTATTGTATTGGTTTGATGATAATTATTTATTTTAAGGTTAATGCCCTACGAGCAAAGATGGTGTTTCTATTTTATTTGTTTCTATTGAAATTGATGCCCTATGGATAAAATAAAATGGGATAAATAGTCTTTAAGTACTAGAAATATTTTCTTTTCACTTTATCTGTGAATCGTAAAATTCAACAAATTATTTAATCGGTTTATACATTAGTTGGTTTCATTTTTCAGTTGATTTTTGTATAACCAAATAGTTATAAGGCTGAAAATTACAGCCGACCAGAAAGAAAACATTGAATAAATAAGAGCAGGTTTTACTAAATCCTGATTATTTAATAATGTGCCACCAATTAAAAGTGCAAGTGTGGTGTTGTGTAGCGAAACTTCAATTGCAATTGTAAAAGCATCGCGTATGGATAGACGGCTGACTTTGCCAAAAAAAATACTGAAAACAAAACAGGCAACATTAAATATAAATGCATAAGGGAGAATTGTCCATACTTCGGAAGCTGTAATACCAGTACCTCCATTTTGTTCTCCTGCAAAAAATTTAATCAGATAAACGGTTGCAAGAAGTAATATCAATATATATTTAATTCTTTTCTGAAGTAATTCGGCAATTATAGGTTTTAAACTTCGTAGAATAACTCCGAGAGTAGTAGGCAAAAGCGTTAAAAAGAAAATCTGAATAATAGAGGTTAACATAGGTAAATGAAGAGCTACATCTTTATGCATATAATAATGAAGAGCAATATTTACAATAAAAGGAATTGTAAAGATAGTTAACAGGCTGTTTACTGCTGTAAGAGAAATTGATAATGCAACATTTCCTTTCAACAGAAAAGTAACAAAACCTGATGTAGTACCTCCAGGGCAAACAGCCAGTATTATAATCCCTACTTTATATACATCCGGAAGATTAGAAAACGTAACTATTATAAATGCTATTAATGGAAGAGCAATCATTTGAGAACCTAAACCTATAAAAAAAGCTTTTGGGAAAAGGAAAATGTTTTTAAAACTGTTAGCAGTAAGTGATAATCCAAGAACAAACATAATAGAAGCTAAAACAATGCTTATAAATATGTCGATAAAAGTGAAAGATAGAATTTCCATTACTCCTTTTGTTTATTTTCTACAAACTTACAAATTATTTCAATTAAAAGAACCTGACAGCTATAATAAAAATTGTCAGGTTTTTATCTGATATAAATCTATTATAATCAATTAAAAATCAAAATCCCATTAGCTTCTCTGCCTAATGGGATTTTTTGTGAAGGGATTTCGGTTATACGACTGAATGTTATATCAAGTTTTCCTATTTATTTATTTTGCATAACCTATAAAAAGTAAGACCTCTTCGAGATTTGGCTTTTTGTCCATTTTTATCGAATGTCCATACATTATGAAATTTCAAGTTGCTGTCATTGTCTTTCAGAATTACTTTATTACCTCTAACTGTCCAATTACCTTTGATTACAATTTTCTTTTCCGAAACAGAAAAGTCTTGATAATAAAAAGTGTGGTCAGAATTAATTATCAATTTAATTTGGGAAGGATCAGATGCAGAAACACTATAAGTCCCAATAAAATAGTCAGTATTTTTTACCGTAAATGAAGACATTAGTATAACGATTACAAGTAATATCAGCGTTTTAATTTTTATTGTCATTATTATTTAATTATAAATTGTTATTGTTTTTTCGTAAAATTGGTTGTAAACCTTTTTTATGCTTAAATTTATGTGTTTAATATTTCAAAATACACTGCAAATATATGCTATAATAAAACCATTGAAAGGGTTTGTTGTTTAATTAGCTTTTACCATCTCAAAATCGGCTACTGTTTCGTCGCCGGCTACTACTACCTGATTGGTGAGGGTGGCGGTTTGGTAATCCGGAATTGGTATGATACCATTTCCATTATGCAAGATTGTATTTCCTTTGCAAAAGATGGCATTTCCTTTGTGTAAGATGCTATTTCCTTTGCGTAAGATACCATTTCCTTTGTGTAAGATGATATTTCCTTTGTGCAAGATGGTATTTCCTTTGTGCAAGATGGTATTTCCCTTGTGTAAGATGGCATTTCCTTTGTGCAAGATGGTATTTCCTTTGTGCAAGATGGTATTTCCCTTGTGTAAGATGGCATTTCCTTTGTGCAAGATGGTATTTCCCTTGTGTAAGATGGCGTTTCCCTTGTGCAAGATGCCATTTCCTTTGTGCAAGATGGCATTTCCTTTGCGTAAGATGTTATTTCTTTCGTGCATGTTGGCATTTCCTTCGTGTAAGATGGCATTTCCTTTGTGCATGATGGCATTTCCTTTGTGCAAGATAGCATTTCCAATGTGTAAGATGCTATTTGTAAATTATCCCCTGTAGAGGAAATAATAAGATTTGTATACTGTTTTTCGGCTATGTTATTGCTCTTGCACGTTTATAATTTAGTTGTTAAGGAAATTATTCGTGCGGCTAAAGTAGCTTAATTTTTTTAAAACAAAAGAAGAATTATTTATTTTTATTTTGGTTTTGCTAATTTACCATGATTGAAATCAGCACTAAATAAAAAAGGTAGCCTTTTACTAAAGACTACCTTTTTATTCTGGCAATTACAGATTATTTCATCAGATAATCAAGTAACAGCTTAACTAAAACTATAATTATTATAGCAGAGCCTACATAAATTCCGGTCATTTTTAAGCATCCTTTTGCTGCTTCTTTATTATTTGCACTATCTTCTTGTTTGTTAATTTCTTTTTCCATGATTATAATTATTTAGTATTTATTGTTTTACTATTATTTATGGTCGTTGTTGTTTCATTTGTCTGTAAATTATTCGATTTTTTATGTGGTGTATGAGGATTCCAACCAACAATACCCAGCATTACAAAGAAACTTACAATATAGGCAAGGGTAACATGCCAGCCTTTTTTAACATAGTTTACAACTGATTTTGCTTCCGGATACATATTTGATAAAGCAACTCCGGCAGATGAACCAAACCATATCATAGAGCCACCAAAACCTACAGAATAAGCCAGTATACCCCAATCGTACCCACCTTGCTCAAGGCAAAGTTTAGTAAGTGGAATGTTGTCGAAAACTGCCGAAACAAATCCAAGTATAAAAGCAGTATGCCATGATGCAGGCGGTAATTCTTCTACCGGCATTAAAGATGCACAACTTACCAAAGCTATTAAAAAGATGGTACCCTGCAATGCATTTGGTATTTCTTTCCATGGTGTTTTCTTAAATAAAGCACCTGCCAATATTGCTATCCATACACCCAATGCAGGGAAATCCAATGTCCAGTTTGTTACAATTGCCATAACCAGAATCATTAAAACAATTAATAGTTTTGCCCAGTCTATTTTAATATCTGATGAAGCATTTTTTTGAATGCGTTGATACTTGTCCTGTTGTTTTGAAGCAATTATACCAAAAATAAAAATAGCAACAAAAGAAGCAACAAATGCATGTGTTACATCCAGAGGATTTACTCCATCTATCCACATAAGGGTGGTGGTGGTATCACCTACAACACTGCCTGCTCCACCTGCATTGCTGGCAGCAACTATGGCAGCCAGATATCCTACATGTACCCTGCCCTTAAATACAACCATTGCAATGGCACCTCCTATCATTGCTGCAGCAATGTTATCGAGAAATGATGATATTATCATAATGGCAAAAAGCAATACAAAACCACCTTTCCAACCATTTGGCAGGAAATTTGGTAATATTTCGGGTACTTTTGATTCTTCAAAATGTTTTGCCAGAATAGCAAATCCAAATAGTAATCCCAATAAGTTGAGTAATGTTCTCCATTCACCTTCTTTTGTAGCTGTACCAATTAAATGTTCTGTAACTGAAAAATCGGCTGCAAACGAAAATTTTACTAGTAGTATTGCCAATAAACCAAGCAAAGCAACATACATTGTTTTGTTATGAAAAATGGCTACTCCAATGAGTGTTAAAGCAAACAGAATAAATTCAATTCTTATCGAACCTATTGCTGGTACTGTTCCCGCAGCAAATGTTGATAATGGTATTAAAAACAGAGCTGTTAAAACTAAGATTAGTTTTTTTGAAGACAGGAAATCAATTATTTTTCTTTTCATTACTATTTTGTTTTTAAATTATTTTTATTTAAATAATATAGGTATTAATGTAATGTAAATACCTGCAATAATCGCTGTTGTAATTACACCACATATATTTGCACCTAAAGCATGAGGAAGAATAATTGAACTTGAATTAGCTTCTGTTACTGACTTTTGAGCTACCTTTGCAGTTGTGGGCACACAACTTACAGCTGCAATTCCAATTACCGGATTAAAATTTTTGCCTGTAATAAAATACATGATATATCCACCCATAATACCACCAATTCCAGATAATAGCAAGGCTA
>CAIZXK010000451.1 GCA_903936865.1 uncultured Bacteroidales bacterium
ACACAAGCATAAGAAGAAATTGTACCTGTTAGCTGAATGGTCATGTTTTTGATACTGATATAATCTGCACCATTAAATTGCAAAACATAGTTAGCTGTTGATGTTGGAGTAAATTGTAAAATTACATCTGTATTAATACCGGTAGCAGATTGAAAAACGACTGGATTACTTGCAGAAACTCCGGTATATTGATTAATATTTATTTGCTCGGTATAAGTTCCCGAAGCAACATTAAAAGTAACTCCTCCGGTTCCAACACCTACTGAATTTAATGCTGTAATAGCAGAAGTAAATGACTGATAGTTCGTAGTTGAAGAGGGCAAAGCACTGTTAATAGTTTTTATTCCTGTTAATGGAAATAGTACTTGTCTTCCAGAGCCAGGATTAGTAACAGTTGGAGTTTGTGTGCCACCGGCACCCGATAAAGTGAAACCCGTACATTCAGCGTCTATTATGTTTCCTTCTGCTGTTCCTGCTGCAATATCATAAGTTAACCAGAAATAATTAGCACCGTATGATAGCGTATTATTACTTGATGGTGTAAATGTGAAGTTTCCACTTGGATTAATAACATCGCTACCAACCTGTAAAGCATTTGAAAATGTAGAACTTTGAGTATAAAATAATTGGGCTTTAGAAATATCAGCCGTATTGGTACTTCCATTTGTATTAAATACTACAGATGTTAAATCGAAAGGAGTTTGATTGCCGGTTACATTTACTTTAAGTGCAGCAATAACCTGCTGGTTCTGGATTCCTAAAATTGGAGTTGTGATAGGTTGAATGGTTGTGGATGAATCATATACCATCGGTTGATTAGGTAATACGTATGTAATCTTAATATTTGGTCTATGTTTATAACCAGTAGTTGTTGCATTTAAAGTTGCAGGTGCTGAAGTAGTACCAACTGCTCCAATATTATAAGTTGCAAACCCATCAGTATATTCCCATGTAATTTTATCAGTAGCAGGGTTACCAGAAACTGAAGATATGTCCCAATGAGTTGCAATCTCTATACTACCTCCGTTATAAACAAATGGAGTTGTAAAGATAAATTCAAGCCAGCCAATAGTTGCTGGAATACTTTGGGCACTTGATGAATAAACCATCGTATGTGTTGATAATATAGATGCCCAGGTAGTTGTTGTGGATAATGGTGGATTATTTGTAGAATTTGCCATGTAAATTTGAAAAACAGCATTTCCTGTAGTTGCTCCTGCATTTGTTTTATTAAAAGCAATCTTATTTATAATTGCTCCATTTGTAACTCCAACTGCAGCTAATTCAGATGCTGTAACAATGATATTTGATCTACTGAAATCTGTAGCTGAAGAATTACTAAATCTATAAAATGGGGAATACAATGTAGTTGGTGATGACAATGTACCTGTTCCAATTTGCACAGTCGTTTGTGCATTTAAAAAATTTGTCCCGATAGCAATCATCAGGAACAAGAAAATAATTTTCTTTCTCATAATAAAAAATATTAAATTAGTACTAAATAAATATTAAAATAATTTACAATAAATAATGTTGGATATGAAATAAATAGTTGAATATTAGTTGCTTGTTTTTGTTATTATTTGTAAGTACAGTAAGAAAAATACATTTATTTCATATTGTAAAGTTACTAATTAATTTTATGAAAATTTAGTTTAACTAAAAATTAACTAAAAATTAATACGAAATATTTTTCAAATAGCTGATAATTAAATATAAAAAAATTTAAGTAAAACATTTCTGTATAAATATTTAAAAACTAAATAAATTAGAAAATTCAGATATTCTGATAGTGAAGTATAAATGAAATGACAGTTTTTTTTGAGTCACAATAATTACATGATTTCTTTAATAGATTTATCGATTAAATTTAGATTAGCATTAATAAAAAATACATTATCCATTACTCATCAGATGACACTTATAAATTAAAATAATAATTGAGTTTTTAAAGAAGATATAATTCAAAACTTTTCGACAGATTCATTGTTTTTTACTAACATTAATTAAATATTAAAATATGCAATCTAATATATTGTTCTCTTCCTATAAAATGGGAGATTTAGAATTGGAAAACAGGATAGTAATGGCACCAATGACAAGATGCCGTGCAATTGGAAATGTGCCAAACGACCTGATGGCTGAATATTACAGTCAACGATCAGCTACAGGTTTAATTGTAACTGAAGGAACTTCTCCATCGCCTAATGGTCTTGGTTATGCTCGTATTCCTGGAATATTCAGTAAAGCTCAGGTTGAAGGATGGAAAAAAGTAACCTCAGCAATTCATAAAGGTTCAGCAAAGGTTTTTGTTCAACTTATGCACACAGGAAGAATAAGTCAACAGCTTAATATGCCAGAAGGATCTCAGATATTGGCACCATCTGCTGTTAAACCAGCTGGTCAGATGTGGACAGATGCACAGCAATTACAGGATTTCTCTGAACCAAAAGCAATGACCGCTGATGAACTGATTGCAACAAAAGCAGAATTTGTTGTCGCTGCCAGAAATGCCATCGATGCTGGATTTGATGGAGTTGAACTTCATTCGGCAAATGGTTATTTGTTAGAACAATTTTTATCCCCGATAAGCAATATTCGTTCAGATAATTATGGTGGCAGTATCGAAAACCGTTGCCGATTTGTATTGGAAGTAACTGCTGCTGTTGCCGCTGCAATTGGTAATGGAAAAACAGCAATTCGATTATCTCCTTTTGGTGTTGCCAGTGACATGCCACATTATCCTGAAATTGAAGATACATATAATTATCTTTCATCTGAACTTAACAAACTTAATATTAGTTATATCCATTTAGTTGATCATTCTGTAATGGGAGCTCCTGAAGTGCCTCTTAGCATAAAGAAAGTTATTCGTAATAATTTTAAAAATACGATTATACTGGCAGGTGGTTATGATAAGAGTAGGGCAGAAGCTGATTTGCAAAATGGTTTTGCTGATCTTATAGCTATCGGACGTCCATTTATTAACAATCCAGATTTAGTAAATCGTATAAAAAATGATTTACCATTATCACAAGATCTAAAAATGGATTTGTTTTACTCAGCAGATGAAAAGGGTTATACTGATTATCCTACCTATTCAATATAATTGAGTAGAAAAAAATAAAAGCCGGTAGATACGTTTCTCTACCGGCTTTTATTTTTTTTATTTAAATTGGAAAGTCTATCGTTTACCAAATCCTTTTCTTTCCATTTGTCCCCATCCTGTTTTCTTGTTAATAAAGAAATCGAAATTTCCTTTTAAAGAATAATATACAATAAATGGATGATATATAATAGGTTCAATCCATGCAGCAATAAGCATTCTTAATATTTCTCGTTTTTTTCTATACCTATGATAGGTAAGCTCTTCAAATAGAATAGAATAAGTAGAAAAAGTGAGGGCAAATGCATATACAAACCCCAAAATTATAAAAAAGAAAGACCAGTTAACCTGTCCCATCAGTGCAGATAAAACAAAATATAATAACCCAAAAGCTTCTACTATTGGCGATAACCACTCAATAAAAAACCAAAAAGGATAACTTAACATTCCCATTAATCCATATTTAGGATTAAAAAATATTTTCCTATGTATAAATAAGGTATCAATATTGCCTCTTGTCCAGCGATTTCTTTGGCGACCTAATACCCTTAATGATTCAGGTGCTTCTGTCCAGCATAATGGATCAGGTATATAGGCAACTTTATAAGGAAAATTATTTTCACACATATATCTACGCATTCTAACAACCAATTCCATATCTTCACCAACTGTCTTTGCAAAATAACCACCACATTTTATGGCAATTTCCCTGTTAAACATTCCCAATGCACCGGAAATTATCAATAAACCATCTAAAGTACTCCAAGCCATACGTCCCATTAAAAATGCACGTGTATATTCTAAAACCTGCATTCGTGGTAGGAATTTCTTAGGTAAGTTAACTTCTACCAACTGACCGTCTTCGATAATACAAGAATTTGCAATACGGATTACTCCACCTGTTGCAATTACTTTTTTATCAGAAAATTCCATAAATGGTTTTGCTAATTTTAATAACGCATCTGACTGAATAATTGAATCAACATCAATGGCTACAAAATAATCCTTGGTTGCTGCATTAATACCGGCATTTAAGGAGTCAGCTTTACCACCGTTAACTTTGTCAACCACAATTAATTTATCAAAAGAACGATTTCTTGATTTATAAATACCTCTGATTTGTTCACATTCAATACGATTTCCTATTGCAAAATCAACCAATTCCAAATCGTAAGCTTTTACAATCAAATCCATTGAGTTATCTGTACTTCCATCATTTACAACAACAACCTCATAATTATGATAATAAAGTGATAATAGAGCTCTGATATTTTCTACAATGGTCTTACTTTCATTAAAAGCTGGTGCAATAATCGAAACGGTTGGAACTAAAGGTGAAGAAAGAATGACATTATAATCAACAAAGCTGTTTTTTTGTATATATCTTAAAAGTGAAAAAGCTGATACTATTGCTAAAATTACATAGGCAGATATAATAATAACTGAATAGCCAAAAATAATTCTCTCAACAAAAAACTGAAAAACGCTAAATAAATTTCCCATACTTATATCCTTTCATCAAATACGTGTTTTATAATTGCATTTAACTCTGCATCATCTGTTTGTGAATAGCGTTTGAGTTCTATCTGTCCTTTGATACCTATTGCAAACATTGCTTTTGCAGCATCAAGTTTTATATATTGAGCTGCTGAACTTTCAAGAATATTTCTCAGAAAATTTTTGTTCGTATCGTCAGCTAATTTTTGCATTGATCTTAATATCAATACCTTAAATTCGTCTTCAACTTCATTGTATATTTTAATCATTTCCGGAACCACTTCTACATATCCTAATTCTCCGGCAGTAATTATTGCAGCTTCTTTTAGCATTGGATTTGGATGCTTGAAAAACTTTATGATTTTTGGTGCATTCATAATTTGACGATAGACCCGAATCATCTCAATTGCAAATAATACAACAGTTTCGTTTTCTAACATCAACCATTTACTGAAATCAGGAATTTCATAAGAATTTCTCTGCATCATTACGTGAACATTTAATTGTTCCCAGGGTAAAAATGGTTTGGTTAATTTTTCAAGAAAATAATATGGATTTTCTTCACTTAATTCTATAAGTGCCATTTGTGCTTCAGCACGTAATATTTCATTTTTACTATCCAATAGTTTTTCAATTTCTTTCTTTGCTTCATAAGCTTTCATTCTTGTTAATTCCCTGCAAGCCTTAACTTTAACGAACCATCTGTTGTCTTTGAGTCTGCTAAGTGAATCTTTGTTCAATTCCATTGCAAAATATAATTCCTTTAATTTTTCAAGTACTTCGCCGGATAAATCAACACAAAGTTTCATTAGTTCATCAACCAAAATGTTTCGTTTAAATGAGCCCGAAGTACTTCTTAATTTATTGTAAGCTTCTCTTTCATTATTTGTATCAAATAAAAATTCTGCTAAAAGTAATTGAAATTCATCTTCTATCTTCTTAATCTTTCTTTCTTTACGAATCTTTCTAACCCTGCTTATAAATACAATTGTAATTACAACAATTAAATTTACAATAAAGTAAATTATTAAAATAAGCAATAACCAAATAAAAAAGCTTTTTTTGGAATTAAATCTTATTTTATCAACAAATTTGCTTAAAAAATTCCGGTTTCTATACTCTCTTGCACTTTTTGAAGTATCAGAATAAACATAATTACTTTGATAGGATGTATTGGATTCAACATCTGTTTCTTGTGAAAGAATAGGTTGATTATTTTGGTCAGGTTCTATATATTCAATATTTTCAGGTTCTTTTTTTGTCTCATTCTCAGCAATTTTTTGAGATTCATATTCTCCTGTTTCATTTTCTGAAATAACAGTTAATGGTTTTTTTGTCGTTCCTTTTAGCCTATCTGAATTTATATGAAATAATATAATATCAACTGATGAGGGTTCAATAATTTCAGCTACAGGTTCTTGTTTGGGGATTTCAGCAGGTTTTGCTTTCTCAGCAGGTTTTTGTTTCTCAACTATTTGTGGTTGTTGTACTGTCTTTTTTTGTTGAATAACTCTTGGTTTTGGAGTAGCCTTTACTACAGGTTTTTGTTCAATTTTTGATGTTGAAACAACTTCTTTAAAAACTGTTGTTTTTTTTTCTATAGGTTGATAACCAACTCGTTTATTCCCATAATAGGTTACAATAAAAGCATCATTTATCTTATCAATATTTATTACTCTATGAAATAAATTTTTAGCATCATCATAATTCTCAAAGTTCCCAATTGTATATTTGTACCAATTATTAATCTTCTCTTCTGTAATTTCTTCGGCAATAGCTAATTGTGTTTTTAAATCAGCAACTGAAATCTGATTGTTTGAAGCTTTTATCTGAATTCTATAACTAACTTTTTGCATAGTTTGCAAAGTCGGTGCTGTTTGAGGCTGAACTGTATCCATACCATCCATCCGGATGTCATCTTTTATCAGAACTACAAAAGCTCCGTATGTTTTATTGTTCGCAATTAATTTATCACGGTAACCTCTGGCATCATAATAGTCAGGAAAATTTCCAATGGAATATTTAAACCAACCTTTATGGTAATCTTCCCGAATGGATTCTTCTATTGAAAACCTTTTTACTAATGATTCTATTGGAATTTTATTTTGATATGCAGCAGAAATCTGAACACGGTAAGTAATATTATTTGCTTTCAAATAATATTTCAAACCACTATACTGGTAGCTGATAAACAATAAGATAAATGCTATTATTAGCAAGAATCTAAGCTTAGAACTCCTATTTAGTATCAAATTTATGTATATTAATATTATGTAAAGCAAATATAAATAAGTTAAGTTTATAAATAGTTAAAATAAAACAATACTTACGAACAAAAAAATGTTAATAAACAACAAAAATATTATTTCCCATAAGGAAGAAAATAACCTAATCTGAATTCTATTGAATTAATCAAATGGTTTTTATCTTGACTGTATTCAGCATCTTCTACACTATAAGCTGCATAAAATGTCCAACGTTTCCAAATCAATTTTTGAAAGCCAAATCTGAATTTTTGGCTATTTAATAAATAATTTTCTTTAATTGGATTACTAGGGTCTGAATAATCTACAACAAAACTTTGTTCACTTGCAGATGATCCAAAAATTAATTCTGCAAATACATAAGTTTCCTGATTGTTAAAATATTTTCTTCCTTGAAAGGAATAAGTCCATGAAGAAACATTTGATAAATTGGTATAATAAGCTCTGGCGGAAATCCAGAAATCTTTAAGATATTTACTATATGAAGCGGTATAAATGGTAACTTTTTTTATTGGTGTGTTGCTATTATCAAAGTTCAAATGCCTGAATCCAAGTGATATTTCAGCCTGATTATTCAACTTTCTGTAAATTTCAGCTCCAAATCTGGTTTTTGGGAAAAAGTAATCAGGGGATAAGCTAAAACCTAAATATAGATAATGCTTTTTATCAAGTTTGGGATATGCTTCAGCTTCAAATTGAAATCCATTATCATTAATGTTTAAACTATCATCTGAACTTATTTTAATATTTCCACTGTAAATTCTTCCAACAAATGTACCCCATGATGATTTGTTTTGATATGAAAATGAATATAATGACCATCGGCGTTTGGATGGTTCGTCAGACCATTCGTGAGTATATTCTCCTTGAATTTTATCATTTTGAAATATAAATCTTTCATCGTCAAGCAATTTTATAACTTCTTCATTTGCAGAATCTTTAGCTTTAACAATCATTAATTGATTATATGCTTCGTCTGTATTGCCCTTATC
>CAIZXK010000452.1 GCA_903936865.1 uncultured Bacteroidales bacterium
AAGGTTATTTCAGCAGCACCTAAACCTGTGCGTGAGATATCCCATTGCAGTTTTACAAAGTCAGGAGAAGGAACGGGATAAGAAAAATCACCCATTCCATTAATCTGCTTAATAGCAATACTAAAATCAGCAGATGTACTATTGCTTATAGTAAGCGGGGTGTAGGAAGAAGCAGAATAACCTACCGGCACTTCTATAGCTGTTGTAACTCCTGTTATAATTAACTTTCCTGTATTTGCAGCATTTGCAATAACATAAGAAGAAGGACTTGCATTTGAAATTGCTGCTGTTGTCAGATTATTAGAACCTAATGTCAATAAACCGCTGGTTAAAGTTAAACTTTGCAATGTTAAAGGACCCTGAAGAGAAGTACCGTTTGCATTATTTAATGTCAGATTATTTAAATTCGTTACTGTTGATGGTAAAATAATTCCAGAAACAATTCCATCAATTGTGATGGATGAAGAGCTGGTCGTTATCAGATAAGCTGATGTTCCGTCAATAGGTTTTTTCAATGTTAAACGGTTTGCACCCAGATTGAAATTACCTGAAGTAAGGTTTAAAATACCTTCCAGCACTAAATTGCTTGTTAATGAAACCCCTCCACTACGATTAATATTTAAATCTTTTAAAGAAGTAATATTTGATGGTAAATTAAATGCAGCAGTTCCACCCAACGTAAGATTAGAAGTTGTTCCTCCAATTAATTCACCTAAAGTAGCTGTTAAATTACCATTAAAGGTGAGTGTATTTGCTCCGATGGCAAAATTACCATTGGTTAATGTCAGGTTATTAATGGTAGAATTTCCACCCATACTTACGCCAGCTCCGTTATTTACAACAACATCTGTAGTTACGGTTCCTGCAGGAATTTCAAATCCTGTTGTAATGGCAGAAGAACCTGTATAATTAATATTAACTGAAGTACCAAACTGAGGTGCAGCAGCTAAACTACCACCACTGCGTTCAATAGTTTTTCCATCAAATATAGTTAGGTTTGCACTTCCACTCAAAATCCCTGAAGAAAGGCTTAATTGATTGTTGATAGTAATTGCTCCAAGAACTAAAGCTCCATTTCCATTTGCAAGAATCAAGTTGTTCAGGCTTCCCAAGGCAGGGATTTGAATTCCTGTTCCTGTACCTGTTACTGCCAATGTAGAAGAAGCATCTGATTTCAGTTTTGCTAAGGTTCCGCTTATTGCTTTATTGATGGTAAGTTTGTTTGCTCCAATGGTAAAATCACCGGAAGTTAATGTTAAAACCCCTTTAACATCCAGATCAGCTGCCATAGATACACCATTGGTACGATTTATTGTTAAATTATTTAACTCAGCAATAGTTGCTGGCAAATTATAAATTGTTGCTCCATTAAATACCAAACTGGAAGTTGCACCGGCATTAATATACGTATTATCTACATTAGTGATTTCTCCATTTAAAGTAAGTGTATGATTGTTTACATTTACAATAGAAGCTATAACATCAGAAGAAAAACTTACATCTACAGTTACATCAGCATTCATTGTATATACTGCTGAATTATACAAGTTTGTATAAGTTACTGGCTGAGAATTGGTAAGTATTCCTGATAATACTTCCGCAGTTACAATAGTTATAGCCGAAGCCACATCAACAGAAGCTGAAGTAGTTAATTTAAGGGTACCAAGTATAAAAGGACCTGTACCTCCAAAAACCAATGCACCTGCTGCTGAACCAGTCATTTCAATTCCTGCTAAATCATCACCTATAAATCTACCATCGTTAGATCTGCTATAATTGCTGACAACAATACTGTTAAAAGCTAATTCAAGATCTCCATCAGTAAGATTAAGTGTATTTATTGGCAAACTGCTGGCTATATTACCCAACGAAATGGTTTCTCCTGCTCTATCAATAGTTAAAGTATTTAATACTCCTTCCACATTCATACTACCAAATGTTCCACTTCCTGCAACCGTTACATTGGAAGAACTGCTTCCAAGCAGATAACCACTTCCATCTATAGCTCCGTTTAAGGTTAATGTATGGCTGCCAATTACAAGTTTATCATCTGCAGCACTCAGATTTAGAGCAGTAGTCATCGTTAAATCACCATCAAGTGTGATGATATGACTTCCTGAAACTAAGAGGTTATTAATAGAAACTGCTCCAATTGTTTGCAATGTTAAGTCAACTGTACTAAGTGTTAAAGCTGTTTCACTATAAGTTCCTGTAGCCAGACTGATAACATCATTAGCTGAAGCAGCATCAAAAGCAGCCTGTATCGTAGGATAACTGCTGTTTTTGGTTATATTGGTTACATTGGTAACTTCTGTAGCAAAACCTGCTGTAGTAAGTATATTCATATTACCACCAATGTCTGCAATTTTACCAGCATCCATGGTAATGGTATAATCACTTCCTCCAAGCAGATTTTCAGTTGGTAAAATCGTAATTATCGTATTAGTACCATCTATAGAAGCTGTAAAAGGAATACTTGCCGAAGGTGCTGAAGTTCTGTTAAAGCTGATTTTTGATAAAAGATCGGCAGCTGTGAGAGGAGTTCCATCTGTATCAAAAATGGCCTCATCAAAAGTAAGTGTAGGATGTATTTCTACATCAATACCTGTTCCACTAGCCGGACTATATAATCCGGTAGGTGTGTGTGCATCAATGGTTTTCTGGATATCAGTACCATTTGCAGTAGCTCCGGTAGTTGCAGCAGCATCTACCACATACACACCTGTAATCTGCAAGGCAGAATTCTGATCATTATTGCCCGCAATAACAGTGTAGGTTGCAGTATAGGTTTCTCCTGCATTGGAAGTACTCCAAGTAAGAGTTTGCCCGTTGTAACTGCCATGAACTGTTGCACCTGGTTCCTTGTTAGTACTGGTAAATGAAAGAGTAAAGTTGATGGTATTACCAATTTTTAACCATCCAGTTGTTGTTGCATTCGATGTTATTGATGCAATGGTTGGTGGTGTATTGTCAATACGCAATATATTATTATTATCCAGATTATTAGTTCCGGGTAATGTCTGATTGGCATTATTACCGGCTGCATCTTTTATAGCAGCATCACCGGAAAGACTTACAGAGGTAACATCAAGCAATTCTTTATCTTCTGATGTTGAAACACCAACTGTATATTTAAAGGTTATTATTTTCGTTCCTGAACTATAAGCTTCATCACTATCATAATAGGCTTTTGCTCCATTATTCAGATTAAGGTAGTAATCGGTAGTCAGATTAGAACCTGTAAGATTAATGGTATTAAAATCAGTATAATATACATCAATATAGATTATATCACCTGTATTGTAAGAGCCGTTTGTATTTGTACTGCTTATTTTATTAATAAGCGGAGCAATACCTTCCTGAGACTGATTAAGAATTAAATATTTTGCTGAACAACCCGTAGCTGAAATGCTATATAAAGCACTTTTAATTTGAGGTGTAGAGTTCTGAACATAGGAAATTGTAAAAACACTACCACTACTTCCAGTACTATTGTCTGGTACAAAATCTGTACCTCCATCAATTTGAGTTGCTGTCCATCCACTGGAATTACAGGTAGTTATTGTTATTCCTGTTGACCCAGCATGATAATCCACGTTTATAGGACTACCTGGATTTAAGGTTGTCTGCCCGAAACTTTTCATTACTCCGAAAAGGATAAGCATAGTTAGTAGCAACACAAAAACATAAGCCTTTGTGAAGTGTGATTCTGATTTGTATAAATTTTTCATATTCCTGATATTAAATTAATTGTTTTCTAAATATAAAATATGGTTGTTTTTTTGTAAGTATTATTCGCATCCTAAGCTTTTTTTCTTTTCTATGCGGAATTGAACAGATCTTACATTAATTATATATTGTTTATAAATACGATACTACTTATAAAAAAATAAAAGAAGCAGGACTTAAATGAACTTAAAAAGTTTGCTTTTAAGTCCTGCTTCCTAATGATCAGCTATAATTACTTTTCATTACCATTTTTTAATGTTTACCTGGAAAAAATCATTTTTCCATTTTGAATGATAATATCATCACTGGTTTTAACAGTAACTGTATAAATATATATACCTGAAGCCATACCTGAAGCATTGAAATTCAGATTGTGAACGCCTTCAGATTTTTCAGGATCGGATATTGAAGCCACTTTGTTTCCAATAAGATCAAATATATCAATAACGGCCGAACCTTCAACCGGCATATTATATTGAATAGTGGTTACATCGCTGAATGGATTCGGGAAGTTTATCAAACTAAGTCCATCCCCTGCAGTAGCATCTAAAATAGAATTTTCGTTTTCCTTTAATCCGGTATAGGATGCATCCACATCACCATAGCATAAAGCACTGAAATTCTGTGTAACAGCACCATCTAAAACAGTAATACTGATTGTTGAACCCAATGTATTAGCATAATCAATACCATTGTTACCTATTTCAGCAGTTTTTGCAAATACCCAGTTACCTGTAGCAAAACTTACTCCATTCGGATTAACACGTTTATTGTTTACCATAGTACGGTCATTAAGAATAACTATTGCACTTGATGAATTATCTACAACATCGGCTGCCAGACGCTTGATTCCATTAAGCAATACAGGGTTTGGAGTTTTGTAGTGATTCTGAATTGCAATAATATCTGCAGAAGTTACACCACCCCATGGTTTTGGAGAGGATAAATGAACTGTATAAGTTCCATTAGCTACACCCAAAAACTCATAATTACCATTACCTGTTAATGGAGTAGTAGTTGAATACATAGTTGTACCATCTTGTTTTAACGTAACTGTAACATTATGCATCTGATTATTTACCAGATTTGCATAAGCCACATTACCGGAAACGGTATAGCCAGTATTAGCAACTGTTACTGTTGCATTATCAGCTGAACTTGTACATCCGTAAGCATCAGTAACAGTCAATGAATATGTTTCATAAGCATTTGCTGTGGCACTTACGGTGGCATTAGCTGTAGTTTGAACAGGAGTTGTATTCCATGAATAAGAATAAGGAGCAGTACCATTAGAAGCACTTCCTGTAAGTATTCCACTTCCGGCAGGAGCTATCGTAATATCAGCACCTGCATTGGCAACTGGTTTTGAGTTTACAAATACAGTAACAGAGGCTGAAGGATTACTTCCACCAACAGTTACAGTTACAGTATATACAGTTGTAGTATTAGGAGCTATTTCAATAGACTGAGTTATTGCTCCACCAGGTGACCATAAGAAAGAAGCAGGTGTGGCACCTATAACAGTTGCAGTAAGTGTTGTAAGATTTCCGCTGCAGATAAACTTATTAGGACCTGCACTTACAATAATCGGAGTAATTGTATGTGTTGCAGTAGCAGTACAATCTCCTGTAGTACCAACTACAGAATAAGAGGTTACCGAAGTTGGATATACAGTAATAGATTCAGTAGTTTCAGCAGTACTCCACAAATATGAAACCGCTCCACTTGCAGTTAGTACAACTTGTTGAGCTGATGGAATAGTTGAGGTGCCATTGATTTCACCGTTTATTTTTACAACAGGTGCAGCATTTACCCCAATTACAACATCATCAAAAGCTCCGGCACAACCGTTGGCATCATTACCTGTAACATTATAGGTAGTATTTACAAGAGGACCTACTACTTTACTTGCACCAAGACCTAAGCCATTGTCCCAAACATAATTAGAACCGCCAGAAGCAAAAATGGTAGTAGATAAACCTGCACAAATTGTACTACTATTGGTTGAACTTGCAACTATATTGCTAATTGTAGGACCAAATTCAAAATCACCAGGAGTACCATTAACTGAGGTATGATATGGGAAATAAGAAACGGGACCGCTAACAGAAGGACAACCGCCCCAATAGTTGTTGGTAGCATTAACATTATTTGCTGATCCATTATTAACACCTATTTGCACACCTGACAAATCATTTCCTGTCATAATTATACCGCTTACTGCTGGAGTAGCCGAAACAATTCCCAATCCCGTATGGGTATTGATGAATTTATTCCCCGTAATGGATATTCCGGTAGCTCCTTGTCTGATATGAATACCCCGGTATTGGTCAGTCGGATTGATAGTTGCGCTAGTCGTAAAATCCTGGAAGGTATTGTTCCGGATGATTAATCCATTTGAATTCGGGCCAGAAAAAGCTGTTCCAAAAATATCAATACCCCTTAAATAATTTATACCTCCTGAATTATATACCTGAACTGCAATGAAAGTATTGTTTTGAACTATCCCTCCACCAGTTGTAGTCAATTGAAAACCAAATCCATTAACATAAGCAATGTTGTTTTCAATCAATGGATTATTTAATCCATTCATATTAATCAGCGTATTGCTGTTTGCAGAAAAATAATTACCTCGAATAGTTAGATTAGTTGGAGCACCGAATAAATGACGATTACCAGAACCCATAAAGTCATTCTCTTCCACCAATGTGTTTGTAAACTCATTGGCAAACAAAATTGATCCGTTAGAATAGTTTCCTGAAAAACGATTGTTTTCAAATTTCCAATTGTTCCGGCTTCCTGATCCATAACACTGAATCATTTCGTTTCCGTTTGTCGTATTTTCGACCAAACAATTCTTTATGAAAACATTATCAGCGGCCACGTAATTTCTGATCATTCGTTGCGGGCCTCTGATGTGTAACCCATCCAGGACAATATTACCGGCATTTATCATGATTGCGATATCGTCGCTTACCGTGGTAATGATACTTTCAGGCTGACGTTCTGAAGGAATGGTTCCAACACCCGTTGCAGCAGGAATTCCGAAATTATTCCCTCTGATTGTGATCGCTTTATTCAGGTTAAGTTGTGACGGCAGGGTAAAATTACCGGCAGCTACATTAACTGTATTTCCTGTTGAAGCAGCATCAATACCACGCTGAATACTTGGAGTAGTGGTATAAGGAGAAGCATAACTATTTGTAGTTACAAATAAATTACCAGCTTTTACAGTTACTAGACCTAAAGTACTTAAATCAATTTTATGAGCTATCTGATCTTCTATTTGATAACAATCTGATAAAGTGTTTCTGTCCAATATTGCACCAGTTGTTGCATGTTTAAAGATAGCTGATGTAGCATCTACATTTGCAGTTTTCCAAATACCTATGGTTTTCAATGTTGTATTACCAATATTGAAAATACCTGTTCCTGATTGATCAATTGCTAACTGACCCCAAGGAGCAGTGCATCCACTTATATCAACATCTGTTAAACTTACATTACTCATATCATTATAAAACTGAAAAGATAATGCTACTTTACCGACAGTTCCGCTTACAGTTACTCCATTTAATGTAATTGTTCCGGCTGCTGCATAAGCTGATGAATTTGTGAATACAATACCATAAGCTTTGTGAGTAGTAGATGGTCCATTACTTGATGTAACTGTTACATTAGTTAATGAAGCATTTCCATGGAATCCAAAGAATGATAAATCATGTTGATTAGCAACACCTGCCTGA
This sequence comes from uncultured Bacteroidales bacterium, assembly GCA_903936865.1. Lineage (GTDB taxonomy): Bacteria > Bacteroidota > Bacteroidia > Bacteroidales > JACABE01 > JACABE01. The sequence continues at coordinate 7,476 of CAIZXK010000452.1, forward strand.
CTATTATCAGCAAAACTGCAATTGGTAAAATTGAAGTTGGTTCCAAGATTGGTCAAAGTACCACTTGGGTTATAAGTAAATGCACTAGAAGCATTGTTATTCATCTGGCAATCTGTTACTGTTAATCCATCAAAAGAAGGAACAGCAGTAGCTATGCGCAATCCGAAACCATTAGAGGAAAGATTGCAAGTATTAATAATAACATCAGTTACACTGGCAGTATTATTAAATGCAATTCCTGATCCTTGATTACCAGTAGCTTCAACACCCGAAAATGTATAGTATCCGGCAGAAGAAGAACTTGAAACTAAAAT
>CAIZXK010000453.1 GCA_903936865.1 uncultured Bacteroidales bacterium
ACTATTTGTTACCGATTTAACAGAATTCCATATTTATTACTTTAATACTCTTCAGCAAAAAGCATAGTCCAGTAATTGTATTTTTCAATCTCTTCTTTTGAATATAAATCATTTTCCATCATTGATTTGGAAAGTTGGTCTATGCAAAATATTTTTCTTCCATCAGAATGAATGTACACGACCAGATAGTCTATTCCCTGCTCTTTTTGAATAAATTCTTTTAAATCTGAAATAATCCATATTATCTCATCATTTGGGATTTCATTCATAAGATTTGTAGTTATGTATGATTTGCCATTGAAGAAATACTCCCCCTTTCTTTCCTGTGGTTGCCGAACCCATTTATTTTCTGTTGCCATAAAAGAACGTTTTTAAGTTTGTTCTGTTTTAGCATCTATTAAATTGAAAATCAATAGTAAATAATTATTGCGATGTTGTTTTCATGATGTTAAGCTCAACCCGAAATAGTTATTTATTTAAATCATGTTTTATGGAAACAAAGAAAAATTACAGAGTAAAATTGATACAATTTGAGAAAAGTCTGAATCTGGCTGAAATTGAAGTTCGATATAGAACAAAACCCCAAGATAAAATAGCAATTAAAAAATCAAAAGATGCATTTGATATTTTATATCCGCTTTATAACAAGGATAATATAGAATTTTTAGAACAGTTTTATTTACTGCTATTAAACAGAGCAAATAAAGTGTTGGGTTGGATAAATTTGAGTATTGGCGGAACAAATGGAGCTATAGTAGATGTCAAAGTGATATTTGCTTTAGCTCTCACAACCAATGCTTCGGGGATTGTTGTTTCTCACAACCATCCTTCTCAAAATCTAATACCAAGTGAAGAAGACAAAAGAATAACCAAAGCAATAATAGAAGCAGGAAAGCTTTTTAATATAAAATTGCTGGATCATATTATTGTGGCTTCAAATGAGAATTATTTCAGTTTTGCGGATGAAGGGTTGTTAGTTTTTTAAATCTATTTATTAAACCCATGCAAAATTGCTTGGGTTTTTATTATTTTCACTACATTTGCAAATTAGACTTTGAAAAAATAAATAATATGGCAAAAGTAATTAGTATGATTAATTTAAAAGGTGGTGTTGGAAAAACTTCTACAATTATCGCCTTAGCTGAGTTTCTAACATATCAACAAAATAAATCTGTATTAGTAGTAGATTTAGACCCTCAAACTAATGCAACTGTTGCTCTTATAGGTGAAGAAGAATGGAAGAAACGAAATAATAAAGGAAAAACATTATTACAGTTATTTAAAGATAAGCTTGACAAAACTGAAAAGTTTAGTTTAACTGATTCTATAGTAAAAAATGTTTCAAATATTAATGGAGGTATAAATAAATTGGATTTATTGCCATCTAGTTTAGAATTAATCGATATACAAGATAAATTACCTTTAATATCCGCTGGGAGATTTTTTGCAACTAGTCCTGTAACAATATTGAGAGATGCAATTTCAGATATCATTGAAGAATATGAATATGTTTTAATTGATTGTCCTCCAAACCTTGGAATAATAACGTTAAATGGTATTTTAATTTCAAATTATTTTCTGATTCCTTCAATACCAGATATCCTTTCTACTTATGGGATACCTCAAATATTAAACAGAATTTCTGATTTTGCAAATGAAACGAATATTAATATCCAACCCCTTGGTATAATTATTTCTATGTATCGAACGAATAGTAGATTACATAATACAACAATTAAGGTCTTAAATTCTAAATTTGCTTCTAAAGAATACCCCAGAATTTTCAATACCATTGTTCCATTAAGCACAAAAACTGCAGAAGCATCAGACCATGAAGCAACTGTAAACACAATTAAACAAAAGTATGGATATGGTGGTTATTTTGATGTCTATGATTCATTAACTAAAGAACTATTATCTTATGTTGATTAAAGATAGAAAAAGAATTTCGAGCCTTCTTATTTTAGTTGCTAATAAATTAGAAAATGAATCAGATTTTCTTAGTAAGCTTGAACACTTTTTAAGTGGAGAAAATAAATTAAAAAAAAATGATGAAATTAATATTAAAAATGATTTTATTGATATTTGGCCAATTTTGCAACAGCAAGGAATAGAAGGATTGAATAAAGTGTTATTAAGTTTAGATGAAAAACAATTAATTAAGATTATTCAAATGAATAATCTGGACACATCGAAATTATCACATAAATGGAAAAATAAAATAAAATTAATAAAACTAATAAAAGAAAGAGCAATTGATAGAACAAGTAAAGGAGATGCATTTCTTGATTTGGGAGTGCTTTCGAAAACAGATTAAAAAGTTAAATTCAACTTTATATATATAAATCTAAGTTATACCTGTATTGTATAAATTGTACTTTCCTTTATTATTGCTTTTATTTATAAAACTTTTAGTAACAAATTTAATATAGTAACATTTTAATCATTTAATTAGTTGTGGCAAATATAAGATATTTTCAGTTTGATTTTCAACAGTTAGATTACATCCTGGACACCAATGCTTTGCAATTGCAGTATAATAAGGTTGCCATATTCTTCTTTGTGAATTCTTGATATACGTTTGATATGATACTGACTCTGTCAATTCTTTATGTCTATCATTTTCAATAAAATGTTTTAGGATGTAATCGATACTTAATATAACATCTAAAGGTGGATGAGGTAAACGTGGTGATTTCAAAAGTAATAAATTGTTTGTGTTTTCACCAATTCGGTTTTTAAAATCAATACCACCAAATGAAATATGATATTGTGGATGAATAAATTCAGTACCTGAAGAGTCGTTGTCTAAATGCCAACCGGAATAATAATACTTTTCTTCATCTTTTTTCTTACCTTGTATTAGAAGAGAGAAACTACTTTCAACAATTAATTCCGAAACTGTATTTGCATCTTTATTCTTAGGTTTTTCTTTAAATGATATCGACAAATATAAAGTCATCGATTCAAGTGTAGGAATAGCATTTCTAGATGTTCCTGTGATGAAAATTGGAAAATCCTTAATACTGTATGACCAAGGTTGATTAGGTTTAGCAGTCTGTATACTTTTAATAGCTTCATCTAATTGATTTATGTTTTCACAAAATCCTAACTTTTTCAATTCTATTGAAAGAAATTGAATACCTTGAATTATAGTTGATTTACTCATAAACTCATTATTGAAATTCAGACAAACGAATTTTGCTAATTGGAGATAAATCTTTCCAATTCTCGATATTGATGTTATTCACTGCTGCATTAAGAGATACATATTCATATTCTTGCCAAGGGTAAAGATTAGATTGACCCGAGATAATTAACCCATCAATTTCATCAATAGGTTTATTTGTTCCTTTACAGATAGTCCAAAAATGACTACTGTCTGCCATCGGTAACTTTTCAATTGGCTTAACTTCTGGTAATTGTAATTTGTCTTTAATGATTTCAATTCGTTCATTTGAAGACAAAGTACGTAAAGGTTTCTTTGAGAAACCACTCCACCAGTAATTTATTTTAAACATCCACCAACACTCCCAACCCTCTGAAAAAACTCCTTCATATTTTGCTTCATTCAAATTTCCAAGTACATTATTCCAATCACTGGAATTTTCCTTATCTATACCTAATCTAGCAGCCAAAGTATTCTCATTAATCAACATGCCTTGCCTTAAAATAAGATGCTTAAATACGAATTGGCTAATAACATGTACTGGTTTACTGTTAATTAAATCTGAGAGATACTCTACAAATCGGAAATCAAGAGAATCTTGTTTTACGGATAATAGATTTTCGAGCACTTTAATTTCGCTAATTTTTTTATAGGCAAGAAATAAACTCGTTAATTCAACAATCCATTTAAAATAAGATTTTGGGCTTAAATCATCTTTTATTATTAAAAGATCAAATAAATCTTTACCCGAATCATCAAGAGAATTTTTGATATTTTCAGTAGCTGAAAGCAGGATAATTGGAAAATCTGTTATGTTATAATCTGTATCTTTTGATACTTGTCTATTTCTAATCTCTTGGGCAATACTTGTGCCTCTAAACTTTAAATGAATCCCATTACTCATAGAAATTTCATCTAATTTATGGTCTAATATTAAGCCACAGATATCTTTTTTCTCTTTGATTATTGAAATAATTGTATCAAAATCATTTCCTTCAATTTTTTCTACAATTAAATCATTTTGTGAAAATCCTGTGATATAGCCATTTGAGGCTTCATTATCATCATCAATATAATAAAATTTAATAGCCATATTCATCTAGTTGTTTATCTGTTGCTACTGGGATTTCAATTCTGAAACATGTTGAGAAATTTGATTCAGGATCATCTATATAAATTTTCCCTTTATAGGATTCTATTATGTCTTTTACAATCTTCAAACCTAATCCGCTACCTACAAGATCATTGACAATAATGTTTTCAGATAAAGAAGTTGAAGTAGTGAAGAAAGCATCAAATATCCGATCTCGATATTCAACTTTAATTCCAATTCCATTATCCATGAATTCCAAAAATGCGATGTTGTCGTTTTTGCCAACCACAATTTTTATTTCCCCTTTTTTATCCGACATCTTAATTGCTTTTCTTGAATTTGTATACATATTCAGTAATATAGTATACCATTCAGACTCATGCATTGGAAGTGTGTATATTTTCTCATTCTCAACAAATAAAAAATTAAAATCAATAAATTGTCTTTCTAAATCTTTGCTAATTGAGTTTGAAAATTGAGATATAACATTCTTTAAATCTAATGGTTTAAGCTCTCTTTGAGAATTACTACTAATGATTTGTTCAAAATTTAAAGCATACTTAGAAAGATATGAAACAGAAATATCTAAATCATCTAAAAGTTTTATTGAATCAGAGTCATTTAATTTATTGTACAGAGGACTTAAATACCCTCGAATTGAATTTGTTAGATTTCTAATTTCATGGGTAAATTCACCAATGGTCAACCCCATACCAGCTAGAATTCTTAACATGCTAATTTCGTCTATGAGGCTTTGGTTAAGTGTTTTTACAATATTAAAACTCTCAACAATTTTCGCTTTTAATTCAACAATTTTTCCTTTTTCTTTGTCATCAACAAATGATGTTATTTGGTCAATTTGTTTGTCAATTTTTTTCTCTAAATCATCAATTTTTTTATCAAATGAACTTACCTTTTTGTCCTCAGTTTTAAGTTTGTTTATTTCGGAAGATATTCTTTTTTTTGCGATCTCTAAAGTTCGTTGAATCGCTTCAATAGCAATTTCAAGTGCTTTATTTTCAATTAATCCCTCCCTACTTGCTGTTTCTTCAAAAGCATCACCATTTTTATCTGTTATCTGAACAAATCCAAAGAAGTTATTATTACTCCAAGGAATATTTGTCAACCCTGATTTACCAGAATATCTTATGTCGAGACTCAACCAATCGTTCCCTTCCTCTCCATAAGGTAACACTCTAAAACCATTTCTATATAATCTTATTCTTCCTGAGTTTTTTGACAATTTGGATATATTATTTAGATCCTGCTTGCTAACATTACCATTATAGTGTTCCGGATTATATATGAAATAATAAAATCTAAAATGTATATTCTTAAGTAAATGATTATTGTCTGCAATAGTAAAACTATCTATATCATTTATTTGAGTAATTAAGTTCTTGCTACAAATTTCGTAATAAAATTCACCTTTATTATCATCTAATTCTTTAAAATATCCTTCAATGCAGACTAAGGCTTTTTCTGATACGTCTTCCGATTTCCCTAATATTGTTTTTGAAATACTGTCTACAGTTTTATTGAAACGAACGTTGAAAGTTTGATGTTTTTTAGAATTTAAATTATCGTTGTTTATATGTATACCCTTAGGTTGAAGATAGTCGGGTTGTAGTAAATCTAATATATATCTATATATTCTTTTAATAGCATTTTCAGACCAACTCTCTCTTAAGCCTTTAATTATTATTGTTGTACCTTCTTTCTTTTGTTTTTCTATTGTTGTTATCGGAAACTTAATATTAGTAAGCTCTTTGTTAACTATATATTTATTCCATTCAATTACTATTTTATATGCTAAAGATTCATTTAGGACTTGTGTAATAATAACTAATTCCTCACCAAGTCTCTGAGTGGCAAATCTACCAATTCCTTTTCTCCCTGCTTTAGTTCTATGATAACGTTCAGATATAGGGTTTTCTAATTTGTCTGATGATGAAATCCTCATAAACCCAGTTACTAATTTATCTTTAGTCATTCCAACTCCATTATCAGATATAATGAGTGTGCCACCAGAATTTTCGGTATCAATAAAATCGACATCAACATTTGTTGCATCTGCATCATAAGCATTTTTAATAAGTTCAGAAACTGCCGTTTCAGCCCGACCAACTAACTCTCGTCCAAGTCTGTCAATTAAACCAGCATCAATAGAAAAACCTATTTCTTCGATTTGTCCATTTACATCATTCATTGTGTTTTAATCTTAATTTATATAAAGCAATTTGCACATACAACACTTTCGCTGTCTATAAGCGAGTCAATGAGATATGGAGACTTTTTTGAATTTTTCCTTTCGTTTTGTTTTATGGTAGCCAACTTAATTTGACGAATTCGTTCAGGTTTAATCAAATCTTCCAGTCTTTCGCCTTGAATCCACGTGTAACCATCTTTTTCGTAATCCATTGCCAATTTATATTTTTCCGGATGTTGCTCATATAACCAAACCCACTCAATTTTCTGTTGAAAAAAACAGAAAAAACAACCAGAGCGACTTCTAGCATATTCACCGGTAATATCATCAACTGTAAATGTTCTTTTCTCGTAATATGAAGGTACTCCTACACCGCTATCTCTCAGCAATTTGAATATATCTTCACGATTCAGATTATCTTCATGAACTAATAAAGAGAAATCATGTAAATGAGAAATTGGATAATTCTTATCTTTTAAAAACTGAAACATTACTTTATTAAAAGTTGTTGCACTAATTCCTAATAATGTATTTAGTTTTTTAGATAATGTAAATCTGTTTCCTTTAGGAGTTTTCAGTATTTCCCTAGCACGCAAAAATATCGATTTTTCAGCAATCTCTTGATATAATTTTAAATGGGAATCATTATTTTCATTTTGAAAAAATTTGGATAGAATCTCTAAACTCCAGATATTAATTCTAAATGGGAAAACTGACTGAATATTTTGTTTTGTAGAAATGTATCCTTCTCTGTCCTCATCACCACGTATTCCGACATAAGAAATTGCTAAATCATTTCCAATGAATTTCTCAAATGGCTCCAACTTCAATTTCTGGGTACACCAACGTGCTTGAACAGATGGAAGGAAATTTCCTACTGACTTGAGATAATAATCAAAAGGTTCAAAGTGGTCATTTTTTGTTGCTTTTAATCTTTCAATTTTCTTTCCAAGATAGTCTTCAATTTTATTTACAAGTTCTAGCGTTTCTTCTAACTCCTTTCCTGTATCACAGAAATAATATTCAATATTTAAATCAGGATATTTTTGATTCATATAGATAGCCAAGGCTGCACTATCTTTGCCTCCAGATATCCCTAGTACGTGTCTTACCTTCTTATTTTTCATCCATTTGTTCTTGTAATAAATTCAATAGCAATGCAATATTTGTTGATTTATCGTTTCCAGTCAATTTGCTCTTTATTTCATTTTCGAGACTTTTGATTTCTTTCAACTTCCCTTTTGGGATACGTAAAGTTTGTTTTTGCAAGCCCTTCAAGAAAGTCGTAACTTCAAATTTATATACATCTTCATTCTTTAAATTCACATCAGTTTTGACGAGCGTACATAGATTATCTAATTCATATACTATACTTTTGAAGTTTTCATACAGAATCATTTCTTCTTCATCACTTATTCCTTCAAGTGATTTGCCAATAACTGCCTGACAAATTGAGTTTATCCAAGAATTACGTATGTCTAGTTCAGACATAAGTCTTTGATAAAACACTTTCTGTTTTGACAATAACATGTGTTTTTTGAGTTTCTTATATCTAGCTTGGAATCTTGATTTGTATTCTATAAATGATATGTTTTCTCCAATGAATTCAGTCAAGATAAAATCCTCAATCCTATTTATTAACTCCTCGTATGCCGACCTAATTTCGCGAACCAGAATTTGTAAACTATCAATATAGTTTTTTACTAAGGCAGGATCTTTTGCGATTGTATCCAATTGAATACCTAATGCATTAGGAATGTCTTCAAAAAAGGTTTTTTCAGGGTCTTTCGATAATGCAATTGCACTACGTAAAGCTGCAGCTTTTTTAGAAATACGTTTTGTCTTTTTATTGTAATCGGGTAATTGTAAATAAAAGACCAAAAACGGTTTAATTATTTCAATCAAACTTTCGTTTGTAACGTTGTCTGTTTCCTCAATGTTTAGGAATATTCGATAGCTATTAAACAAATCGAGTTTTATGCCACTAATGTCAAATGCCTTAATCTCAAAATCTTTTGGTTGTTTGCTAATCAAAAACAAAGTTTCATCATCAATAGTTGGAATATATCCATTTTCGTTATATAATGCAAAATCATCTTTATTGATAAACAAGAAGATCGGAATCCAAAAATCAATAAATCCCTGACGTAATTTCAATGGACGTTTTAACAAGAGGTCAATTAGCACCGCAATATTTAAACGTGTATTTTTAGCTTCATTTATAAAATTAGTACAAGTATCCCATAAAGGAATGAAACTAGCATCATTTGGTTGAGACAATATAGTATATTGATGAATACCTGTTTTCTTCAGCAAGGCTAAATAGATCGTTTTCTCTGGTGGAAATTTGTCATCATTAAAACCTAAATTCAGTTTATCAAAATCAGAAACTAATGCTTTAATTAGATTCTTACGAGCAGGTTGCATAGCACCTGAAAGTTTGGTTTTATTGACAAGTTCATTTTTAAAAATAGGTGTTGCCGGATATGCCCACTTACAGATATTGGATAATCTCTGATTTAATTTCCGTTCATTACTAATTTCAATTTTATTACCATTAAATACCCAAACAACTGTATCTTTTTCGTACAACCCTTTTAAAACTAATTCGTTTAATTCGGATTTTAGCTGTATTAATAATATTTCAAGTTCATTTTGGGCAACCCTATCATTGGGATGCTTATCTTTAATAACATTTACCTTCTCTAATTCATTAATGTGGTTCTGTATATCAGACACATTCAGATAAAGACAATACAAAACAGGTTCGTTTAGTTTACTAGAGTGTTCAATTAAATTGACTTCACTAACTACATTAGAAAAAATCAAGTTTATTATGCCATCGGAATCTTCGACAATATCATTAAACGGCTTTTCAGTCAATCTAAATTCAAAAAATCGTGGTGTGCCAGTTTTATAGAAATGTTCTTTTGCTTGAATGTAAGGGAATTCAAAATATTTTTTTAGATATGGGATATAGTCATTGATATTCTCAATTTCAGCTTCAGAAATTTCTTGTTCAACATCTAAATCTGTACCATCAAGTAAACGATATCGTTTGTTGTATTTAGAGAAACTGATTATTTTAAAACTAGCTAATTTGTCAATTATTTCCTTACTGTTCTTAATACCCTGACAAAAATGTGTGTATTCGGACAAGAATTCTTTATCAATTTTGCCTGCTGAGTTTGCGAAAATGTTTATTAATCCAATTACTTTTACAATTCTAATAGCATCAAGAGTTGAATTTGTAATTTCTGCCTCAACACGTTCAATGGAATTGCGGATAGTTGCCCATTGCCCATAGTCGACATTATACTTAGATGTTATTACTGTAAAATAGTTAAACCATAAGTAATCATAAACACAAGCTAAATTATAGAATGGGTTCTTTTCTATATCAAAATCTGACAATCCTAAATGATCATTCGAATCAATGAATTGAAATAATGAACGCTCATTCTGACCATATCGTTGAAACGCAATAGTCAAAGCAGAAGCAGATAAAATATCAAATGGTAATAATTTTTGAGCCGTAATTCTATCGAAATAATCATTTAAAGGAAAAGTCTTTGATTTTTCAATGATTTCAAATAATTGATCGAAAATTTTATTTGCTATGTTGGCATTTCGCTTATTTGAAATTCTATCAGCTGCCAATAAAAGTAATTGTTCGACAGGCTCATTATAAGTGATTTCTTTTAATCGTCCCTTTACTTTATCCCATTCGTTTTGCTGAGTCTTATTCAGATTAAGAGAATAAGAATTGAAGCCCTGATGTAAGGTTGTAATGAAAATTATATTTTTTGAATTGTCATTTACAAACTCTGCCAATTGCTGTATAAAATACAATTCCTTTTCAGGATTGTTTTTAGCTGCATATTCTAAAAATTTACCAAACTCATCAATAGCTATATACCAACCAAACGATTTCTTACTAATTGAGTTGTATTTTTTTTCAATTAATTTGAATAAGTCTTGTGAGGAATAATTAGCCCCAACCAATCCAAATTCTTTAGAAAATGTGTCATATAAAGATGAATATTCGCCAATAATTGGTAAAAATTCAAATCCCTTGATATTTTTAAAATTTCCATTTAATTCGGCAAAGTATTTTTGCTCATTACATAAATGGTGTTTTAGTGCAACTAAAAAAGATGACTTACCAGTACCATATGCTCCTACGATATTAAATGAATGTGTCCCTGATAAATAATTATTGATTATTTGTTCATAAACTTGAACAGAATTAGGTGTTACGATATAATCGAGTTTCCTTTCAGAGTCACGAATTATATTTATAGAAGGTGAATATTGTATATTAGTAGTTAGCATAATAATCTTTTATAACATCCCATTTATTTAAGGGTGATGTGAATTGCAATACTTGTACTCCTGCTGTACTTGAGAACCTAATATTCGTATATTTTAAAGTTATTTTTTCAATAATCTCAAATAGACCTATCTTATTTAGAGCAAAAACAACCCCTGGTGCATTGGCACCAGTTTCTAATTCTTTAAAACTTATTGATTGCTTATTGGAATAGTTATCAAGCATTGAAAATAATACAATTTCAAATGGCAGATTATCCCTTTTTAGATTTGGGATTCTGTGTATTTCAGTTATACCCTTATTATCGGTTCGTTTAAATTTGACCATTAGTTGGATATCATTGAAAATGCTAGAATATACATCTTCTGGTTCTGATTTAGCATCGGAATTATCAGGTACCTGATACATTCTTTGTAAAACAGATATATCTGATTTTATAGTATTCTCATTATAGACTCCATTTTCTTCAGAGACAACTTTTAAATAACCATGAAGCTGAGCTGTTGTAAAATCAAAACGAGCTTTACGAAAACCATTAAAAAACAAATCATAAATTGATGCATACTGCTCTTTGATTAACATATAATGCAATAACCAAGCTGTACCAATACTTTCAATGTACTTATCTTTACCATTTTCGCCAAAAATAAAATGAGCAATCTCCGTTAAATTCCATTTATCATCGCATAAGCCAAATGCTTTCATCCAAAATGCAATTGCAGAAACCATATTTTTACCAACACCCAAATCAACAACAGCATCTTCATCTCCAAATTTATTTCCATTCTGAAGAAAGTCGTATCCTTTCTTTAACCAGAATTGTTTACATATAAAGGTTTCATGTCCTGAAAATCGCATATTTTATTCCTTATTTGTTGAAACCAATAAATACTTCACATCTACATTCAACAAATAAATAGTAATCTCATCCAGTGTTTTGAGTAATGGTTGAGGCTTATTGTTTTCCCAACGAGAAATTATTGTTGAGCTTTTATCAAATTTCCTGATAAAGATAGCTTTCAGCTTACTTATTGTTTTTGCTCTCATGTATTATCGTAAAATGCAAATATACTAAAATATCATAGAAATTTATAAAAAAGCACCATAAAGTTATTGTGTTTTATTTTTCGTACCCTTGCAAATATATATATAAGACGATACGTTATTAATTTGTGTAATTAGCAAATTTAATTTCACCAATTTTTCGCAATATTAAATCACCAGTTTTGTTTATAAAATATATACCAGTTCTAGTGTGATTGGCTCTCCATGTCAGCTAATTACTGGCAGGGCAGTCCACTCAATTAGGTACTGGCCTTTATATTGAATTCATGTCCTTAAATATTTTCAAAATGAACTAATAAAATTCTTCCTTCAAAAGCGTTACTACAAAATAATTATCAGAATATATATAATTATCAATTTCGTACTTTGTGTCGGAAATTCGATTATAAACAAAACATCCTTTGTTTAGAACTGATAGAGCATGAACTATACCTAATCCCACACCAGTCCCTTTTTCATGTATTCTTTTAGCTTGCTCACATCTAATACCATTAAGACATCCTTCTTTAATTATTTCGTCAGTTAAATATAAACTACGCATAGTAAATTTAATTTCAACATATTCATCTGAAACAACTCTAGTATTTATGTTGACATCTGTATTTGGCAAGCAATATCTGAGAGCATTTGTATAAATATGAGTTAACATTGTTTGAACGGTATTGTAGTTTACAAATGCCGATAAATTTGTTTGGTTAATTCTAATAAATATATTTTTGTTTTTGAAGTCGGATTCAAATTGGTAAAAAGCAATAACTAATAAGCTATGGATTCTTTTATAGCCAAATTCGCTTTTTTTAAGTTGAATATTAGGCTTTAAGTAATCTATAACATTATACTCATTACTTATTTGAGTCGACATTCTTAAAATTGAAAGTACTTCACGAGCAAAACCCTTAATATCCTTTTCTAACAACTTCTCAATATATTTTACTTTATCAGGAGCTTCAGATAAAGTTTCTTCTTTTAAATAGCTTAATATTTTCGAAGTTATTTGGGCATTGAGATTTTTCGTATTGTGAATTGATGTTTTAACAATTTCTTCATAAATATTATGTCGAGTGTCTATGATTGGATTTGACAATAAAAACATTTGAATTGTATGTTTTGCATAAAATACAGCTTCTTTGCGAACTCTAATATTGTCAAAACAAATTGCAAAAATACGCCCAGATTTTTCGTTCTGTTTAACAATGAAATATCTGTCTTTTCCACAAATGCATGCTTCATCAACTTTAAAATTTAAATTACGAGAACTGATACAATCATGATGATCATCAATACCTGAATATTTAAATATTAAAGCCCTCGTTTTTATATCATAACAATAAAAAATCATGATGTAAATTGTGTTAGTAATATTCTAATTCCGTTTGCTACTTTTAGCCCAGCAGCAGTAATTTTTAGAATTTTTTCAGTATCAATTTCATTACCATCTATAACCGTTTTCATTTTTTTGTTAAACTCTTCCAAGGTAACTTCAAGTCCAAAATCAGATTTATATTTAAAATATACCTCCTTTATTAAAGTGTCCCAATCAAAAAGCTTATATGATAATTCTTCAATAGCACTATCAAATGGATGAGTTTGCCCATCTTTGTAAACTTTTTTATCAACTAAATCAATTGCATTATCAAATATATCATGCGAGCTAAATGATGAGCATAGAATTATTTTTTTTTCGGGGTATTTGTCTTTTATATTTCTTACCAATCCTAACCCTTCTTCCTTAATGTTTAACTTTTTCCCAACACCTTTAATGTCAATACACACAATATGTGCGTCTCGTAGATCTGTATTGTTATATTTGTCTAAATCATCCATATATTTTATATGCCAACCTTCCCCTTTCAATGATTCAACAAGGTTTGTTTCTTCATCATCAATGAGCAAAATTCTTGTTTTGTCTTTTAATTCAGGCAATGATTTTTTTATGAACTTCTTTGCGTTTTTCTTTTTAAAAGGATTCCACATAATTTTTTAAATTTAGATTGTTTACAGGTCAAGATTTTTTTAAGGCTTCTGACTATTTTTTTATTTCACTGATATTGTGATTATTACAATTATCTATTTTTTATATTTTCAGTTAGAAACTTGCTACTAAACGTTAGCATCGGAAGTCAATGGTTCAGCTATATGATGGATTGCTGGTAACGGCTGGCAATAAGAAACGTAGTGCATTTTAAAGCACTACCTATCAAGTTACTCTCCCATTTATTTAATCTCATTTAGGTTAAATTCCTCGAAACTTTGCTTCGAAAGGAAAAAGGTTTTCAGTTAATACCTCGTCAGCACTGCTGCGAAGTAGATTGTTGTTATGTCGTTTAAAATTAACATATTACGTCCTATGTTTTTTATTGCATGTTAGCAGCTGGTTTTATTTTCTTCAAGAGCCTATTAAAGTTATCAGCAATAATTTTCTCAGATTCTGTCTCGGTTACATTCCAAAGCTTTGATAAAAAAATCTGTACGTCTGAAATATTATTGTTACTTAAAAAAGGAAAATCGGTTTCTGTCAAAACCAATTCTTTTGGTATTTCTGAGATTATCTTTTTCCCATTGTCAGATTGAATCATTGCAGAGTTGATTGAAAAATAGAAGCCCAAGCTTACAATACTTCTCAAAGTACTCAATGAGCCAGAATACCAATGAAAAATCGCATTTTTAATTCTTTTCTCATTAAGCATTTCTAAGGTTTCTTTTTCTGCTCGCCGGGAGTGTAGGCTTAATATTTTATTATTTGTCTTTATGCAATCCAAAACAAACTCAAAACTTTTAATCTGAATTTCCTTTGTTGAAAATCCTTCTCGTGAGAAATCCAATCCGACTTCTCCGATATACGATGTTTCATTAATATATTGTCCGAATTTCGAGTACTCTTTTGCATGTTCATACGCTCTTAAAGGATGTAGACCTAACGCAAGACGAATATATTTATAATTTCTAACATGATTTCTTCCTAGTTGAAAATGGCTAGGTAAATTGGTCATGCCTATTGTTATAATTTTTTTTCTTTCATTTTCCGTTATGTATTTGACAGGATTATCATCCATGTCAAAATGGCAATGCACATCTATCATTAAATGCCAGCTTTTCTTTTAATTACATGATTACCTGAAGCTCTAATCCAATCAATAATTTGGTCAATGGTTCTATCAATCACTAATGCATATTCATGTAATTTAGAGATATCACGCACACCATTAATTAACAATTCTTTTTCTATGCGCTCAATGGTTGGCCTATTTTTAATAAATTCCAACAGTGTTCTAAAATCACGCGTTGATTTTTGTTCTTTATTATTTATATCATATTTAATTCCATTAAAAATATCTGTACCATAATGTAAATTAACATTTTGGTCTAAATTGTTCATATGTAAAGACACTCTACGGTAAATACATGGAAGACACATTCCACAATGCCTAATGTTATTCTGAATTATAGTTTGAGAATTTGCATCCCAATAAAAATTATGTCCACGTTTCGCACAAGAACAAGAAGCGTGAATTAATTGTTGAAGGACAATAGAATTTTGAGACTTATCAACCATTTCACCTTTTGTTTTTAAGTCATATGGATTGTACATGGGATTAAATATGCCAATTTCAGTTAGTATGTTTTGTAAAAGTGATAAAAAAGTTGGGTGGGTTGTTCTAGTACTACAAGCACTTCTTCTCGAAGACATTAAAGGTATATTTAAAGCTATCGTACCATTTTCTGGAATAATTAATTGAATATTTCTTCCGATTCTATAAGCGGCATAAATACCCATTCCGATAAAAAGTAATGAACGACTTCTAAATGTTGCTTCTTTTTCTATTTTATTATCAATAACTTTTTTCCCTATGCCAACACTTGTTTGAATTTGGTCATATTTATTATCATAAAAATGGAGTTGATTAAAAAGTGTCAATATATCATTTTGGTCTGTTCCCTCTCTACCAGATTCTTTATGTGATATTAGAAGCAATTTACTTTGTCCATTTTCCAATTTGTTAATTGCCCCAATTAATGAATCTAAACCACCAGAAAATAAACACACTTCATCATACACACTCAAATCTCCCCAGTCTTTAATATCTGATTTTGCATTATATCTAGCACCTTCATATTCGCAAAAATTAATATTCCAATTATCACCAGTTAAAAAACTAATAGCATCGTCTAATTTACTTTTGACATTTTGAAATTCATTTGTGTGTATAACTGGCATATTAGTAACTTCAATTTCTCTTGTCCAACCTTCTAATGAAAAAATATTTCGATTTACAAATCGATCAATATTGTATATCATTATAGAAAACAACAAGAAATCAAAAGCTATTGATTCCTTGTCTCTTGCGAAAGAGTACAAAGGATTAAAATCGAAATTAATATTGGTGCTATAAAGCTCATTGTCCTTATGCAAATGAATGATAATATCATCGAACTTTTCTCTTTTTAAAGGATTACAAAGTTCTATTTCTATTCTTGCGACCATATCTCTAGTATTTCAGTTTGTAGATTATTAATAACATTACTTCCTTGTTCTCCATGCCAATCAACATTCTGTAAACCTCTATCGATATTAATTTCTCCAAGAGATTCTTGAATGTATTTTCTAATTTGTTGAAATGTCCTTACTCTATCTCCATCATTTTCAAATATTCGAGTACTAAACAATTCACTTGAGAACTCCATTATGTAAGATGCAAAGAAAAAACATAGCCACTCATACTGAGTTTCAATTTCTGCTTGCTGAAATATCTGTTCTACATTATCAATATTATCTACATTATCAAGGATGTGTCTAAGTAGCTCATCTATTGCGCTATTTGCAGCAGTCTCATCTAAATTAGAATTACCATCAGAACAATATACGAGTAAATAGTTAATGAAATCGTTTACAGACAAATGTTCTACATCTGTTACTCCAATTCTATTTAATGCTTCATTAAATCCAGCAGTCTTTACATCGGAAACAAAAGACATAAATCGTTGAGAACGACTTGTCCCTGCTCGTCCAAACGTACTTGATCTTCCGTGTCCGGCACCACTACCCCCAATTGCTGTTACAAAATGCCTCATAACACCATGTAATTGAGAATCTGAAATGTGTTCACTATGTGAAGCCGATAAAATAGCTCTACTCAAATCTCCCCAGTTTGGATTACTTTTGACTGATGGATTAACTGATTGTGATGTACCCATGATTACTGTTTTTTTAATTGAACTTTTAGAGCCTTAGATATTCTTGAAGTAGTATTGAATGAATTAATCAATGTCAAAAAACTTGCATCTTTTTTAGCAAGATCTTTCATTCCTAATGCGACACTTGGAGGAATTAACGAGTCTTTGATTCTTTCTTTAATTCTAAATAACACTTCCTTGTAAATCACCATCATTTCAGAGTGATTATTATCAATTATTGAGTGTATAATTGAATAACATCTATCATCATCGGGATGGTCAAGTAAGTCACTACCAATCATATTGAACAAAACTGTCCTTTCATTATCCAATAATTGATTTATTTTTTGTATTTCAGATTTTAAGGACGATTGCGTAGTAAACGTTGAAATTGATTTGTGGATTAAACGAACTATCTGAGAAACCATAGCTTCTGCATTAATAGTATTTTCTAATTTATCTCTTGAAATCCAGTAGTAATCCATTAAATTTATATCTTGCAAAGAAGGTTGCATTCTAGCCCATTTAAGAATAATATCTTCATCCCATCCTTGTAATTCTGATGAAAGTTTTCCATTAGATTTTTGAGCGTAATTTTCTAATTCAATAATTTGTTTAGGTTTTCCATTTTGCATTTGTTGCCAATCACATAATTCTTTGAAACGACCGAGTGCAATATATTCCAAAACCATTAATTTTGCTAATGTTTTCTCATCCAAATCAAATTTTGCGACTTCAGCTAAATCTAAACGCAAAGTAAATGTGTTTAGAAAACGTTTAATTTGTCTAGGATTACCTTTCAAGCCATTTGTTACCATGGGTGCTATTTGCTTTACCATAAGTAATTGTTGTTCAACTTCTTTATTTCTTGCATTTTTCTTTCCATTAACAAGTCCTTTTACCTTCTCATAACTAAAAGAAGAATGTCTATCTTGTTCTCTAAACCTCACAAATTCATCATATATAACTTTGAAATCAGCATCAGACAAATCTCTTAAACAAAATAATAAAGTCATATATGTTTCAACATCCGCATTTGATAGGCGTGGTAGCCTATAAGGAACCTGGATTAATTTTTCGAGATAATCAGTTACAATCCCTTTATACTGATCAATTTCAGAAGAATGTATATTTGGTGTTTTATAACGACACTCTATAGCATGACGTACAATTCGTTCATCTGCTCCAATAATAAAAGCAGTTTTTGGAACATTTAGAAAGAGTTTTATTGCTTCCAAATTATCAATAATTCTCTCAGGATTACATCTATCTAAATCATCAATCAAAATTACCAATGATTTAAGACCTGTCTTGTTTATTGTTTTTTCAAAATCATGTCGAAATTTTCTAACAACCGTTGATATATCATTATTATTGTCCTTTCTAATTATCTTTTTGAGTTCACTTACAATTCCTTTACCTTCATCGGTATCAATCTTCTTTATGAGTTCACCAGAATTTTCAAGAGTATTTCCAAAAAAATCTTTAGCTTTATCAACAACGTCAACTATCAAACTTGCTCCTCCAGTTGCGTACGCAAGTAAAGCTGGTTTAGCAATATTTTTCATCATAAAGCTGGCTGCACGAAGCCAATCTACTGATTTTAGTAATCTTCCAACATCGTCTTTAATTTTTGGACCAATCTTTTCATTTTCTTTCAGTTTTACTAAAATTTCTTCTATTAATGAGGCTTTTGCATCATCGTATCCTTCAAAAGTCCAGCCATTAAAATAAATACATGCTGTGTCTTCTTGCCCAACTGCATTTAAGTCTTGTTCAAGCATTTTCATAATACTTGACTTGCCACTTCCCCAATCGCCAAAGACTCCTACGGATACTGGAAGAATGCGTTCATTTGTTAAAACGCTTTTTATTAATTCTGCATGAACCTTAAAACCAAGTAAATCTTTATCGGTTTCATTATCTGACCACATATTTCCTTATTTTATAGTGAAAATCAAATCGCTTATCATAACATGTTTATTGATGTATTAAACAAAAGTAATTATTTCTACTTTGACAGATTAGAATATTGCTTCAAGTAAACGTTATTAATATCCAACTGTCGTTTAATATGTCTATTTATAATTTTTTCAAACATCTGTTCATCAGTCATTTGTTTGTATAATTTAAATACAATAAGTTCTTTGATGTCTCTTGCACTAAGAAGTGGTAATTCATTATTATTGAGCAATTTTTCTTTAAGTATAAATGAAGATACTAAAAAATTCATAGCTATTTGATGAACCCAGGCATTCCATTTTCTGGTTTGAAATTGATCGATACCTAAGATTTGTTTTGATTCTTTTAAGCAATGTTCTACAAAAAAGCGTTGTGCTTGCATATAAGCAATTACTTCTTGAGTATATTGCTCCAGATTTGCATTTGTAAATGAGTATTTTATCTCCAATCCGTTTTCTTTGGTTATTGTTTTTCTGATTACAAGCATACGTTGCTCGATAGCATTGATGGTCTTATTCCAAATAAAAACTTTGGCAAAATGATAATATCCGATCAATTTCCCTTTTGTGGTGTTCCTTACAATTAATTTTTGCCATTGATTATCTTCAAGATTTCCCATATAATCTGACACAGAAATACTTGGATTTGTTGCTTTCAGCTTTTTGGGAGTTGGTCCTTTGGCTGATTTTCGTTGTGGAACTTCAAGTTCTGTAGGTTCTAAATAAATTGATTGGTTGCTATGGATATCAAGCATATACAAATATCCAAGTTTATCTATTTTACGTGCAAAATCTGCATCATTACCATACAACCCATCGCCGCTTACAAAATCAAAATTGATTTGTTTTGATTGATGTTCCAATATTTCATATGCTATCTCTATTTTGGTTTTGAAAGTCCTTTCCGTTTCTGGTATTCCTGCCTTATCACATCGCAATGGATTATTACACCAATCTGCCGGTAAAAATAATCGGGCATCTACCATCGAACTGAAATCGCCATTATTCAATGCTGCAAAAACTGCTACCTGACTGTTACTCAATTTCCCAACATTTCCACAATATTGCCATCCTACACCAACGCTATGATTCCCTTTTTTAACCCATCCACTTTCATCTATTATCAATCCTGTCAATTTACGTTTTGGAAGTAATTGATTTACTTCTCTGGCAATTTGATCCATCAACTCTCGTGAACTCCAGTTGGATTCTGTTATAAAATGCTGCATCTGATAGTAGTCAACGTTCATGTCTTCGGTTATTTTTTCTATATTTCTATTGTTGCTTAAAAGCAGTCCCTTTGCATATATCTGTGCTTTATCAAAAAATTCTTTTGTCTTGTTCTTGAAAATACTTTGATATTCAGACAAATGCAAGCCTAATCGGCTTGCTTGCCGAGTAAGTGTTTCTCCATATTCTTTGTTTTTTAAAATTTTTGTCAAAATTTCAATCGGACGGTAAGCCTGTTTCTCCAATATACCGTGAAATTGATTGTTGACATTTCTTGTTGATTATTAATTATTAATTGCTTTTTAAATATGATGCTAATTTACTAAATATAAACGATATGACCAAATTTTTATCGCTTTTTTTTGATTATTTTTTCTGATTTTATCAATACTTACTTTAGGATATTATTACACTTTATTTAATCTGTCAAAGTAGAATTAATGATTATTTCAATTTAAAATGAAATAGATTGACTTATTGTAT